>JBJFFZ010000149.1:0-7122 GCA_051892195.1 Anaerovoracaceae bacterium | reverse complement strand
TTTTAAGTTTGTCAAAATAATAATTCCACAATAATTTGACAAAGTCTTCATACCTTCCACAATTGCATTTTTTATAGATAAATGATAGAATACGTTGGTTAATGAATTACTTTTCTGACTATGATCTGCAGGGCGCCCACAGGGAGAGAAAAACATGAAATTATATTCAATATTATTAACTCAAAAAGTAACAGCGAGCCCGCCCCGGGCTGCCCTGCTTTCAGGCGGGCTCCTGATTACACCCAAGACAGAAACAGGAGGGAAACACAGTCTATGAAGATTCAGGAATCAGCCGAAAACTATCTGGAAACCATCCTGATCCTGTCCCAGACAGGAAATCCCATCCGTTCGATTGATATCGTCAACGAACTGGGCTTTTCCAAGCCCAGCGTCAGCGTGGCAATGAAAAAGCTGCGTGAAAACGGTTATATCAACATGGACGACGACGGTCATATCACCCTGCTTGCAGCCGGCCGGGAAATCGCAGAACGGATCTATGAGCGCCACACGCTGCTGAGTCAGCTGCTGATCCGGCTTGGAGTAGACGAAACCACTGCCGTGGAGGATGCATGCCGCATCGAGCATGTCATCAGCCCGGAGACATTCCAGAAGATCAAAGAGCATGCTGCCGCTTTTGCATCAGCCCCCGATGGACAGCAGCAGACAGACAGCTCCCACAGATAAAAAAACCGTATTGCGGTGTACGCCCGCGATACGGTTTTTTTCTTTTATTTATTCTATCCTAAGAGCTCACTTCTGTTCCGAAATCAGAACCAGGTCCCCCACCCGGATGGTTCCTTCTCCCATTCCTTCGCAGTACAGTACATACTTTCGTAGCCTGCAGTCCGCCAGTTGATCAAAATACAGACAATCCTCTGCATGGCATTGCTTGTGCACTCCGTTCACACGGAGCAGCACCTCCCCCGCCTGCAGTATGAGTCCCATGTGCAGCATTTCCCCGGGAAGATGGTCCAGGACGAGATTTGCGCCGAATTTCCGGAAGCAGATTCCCGGAGTTTCACAGGCATCCATCCACTCCAGCACAGAGGCGTCGGTGACAGAAATCTGCTTTTCCCCGTCCCTGCAGTGACGGTCCCCCTTCAGGCCGCCGGCTGCAAGCTCCGCCTGTTCCACAGGCAGGGGCGGCTCCCCTTTTGCGGGGTGAAGCTCAATCCGCTGGATTCTGCTTTCCATAGACTTATTCCTCCGCATCCATATCCTGGAACTGGGAGCGGTACAGCTGGGCATAAACCCCCTCTGCCGCAAGCAGCGAATCATGGGTTCCCTGCTCCACCACATCGCCGTCCTTCATGACGAGAATCAGATCCGCATGGCGGATCGTAGATAAGCGATGGGCGATGACAAAGCTGGTTCTTCCCTTCATGAGGGTATCCAGAGCCTGCTGAATCCTCTGTTCTGTCCGGGTGTCCACCGAGCTTGTGGCTTCGTCCAGGATCAGAATCCTGCTGTCCGCAAGGATGGAACGGGCAATAGTCAGAAGCTGCTTCTGCCCCTGGGAGACGTTGCTGGCTTCTTCGTTGAGCTCCATCTGATAGCCCCCCGGCAGGGTCTGAATGAAGTGGTGGGCATTGGCCGCCTTTGCGGCTGCAATCACCTCTTCGTCCGTTGCATCCAGTCGTCCGTAACGGATGTTTTCCATAATGGTTCCCTTAAACAGCCAGGTATCCTGAAGCACCATGCCGAACAGACTGCGCAGCTCTTTTCTCGGAATGCTGCGGATCTCCTTTCCGTCGATGAAAATCTGACCGCTGTTCACATCGTAAAACCGCATGAGCAGCTTGACGATGGTGGTTTTTCCGGCTCCCGTGGGTCCCACGATGGCCACGGTCTGGCCTGCCCGGACACTGGCGTTGAAATCCCGGATTACAACCTTGTCTTCGCGGTAGCCGAACTGTACATGGGAAAAGACAACATCCCCCCGGCAATCCGCAAAAGAGGCATCCGGGTCGCACTGCTCGGTTTCCTCCTCCTCGTCCAGAAATGCAAATACGCGCTCCGCCGCTGCCGTCATGGACTGCAGCATGCTGGACACCTGAGCCAGCATGGAGATGGGCTGCGTCAGGTTTTTCACGTACTGGATAAATGCCTGAATATCCCCCACCTGAATGACGCCTCTGATTGCTAAAACTGCGCCGGATACTGCAACGAAAGCATACCCTGCATTTCCTACAAACATCATGACCGGCTGCATCATCCCTGAGAAAAACTGGGATTTCCATGCCGAATCGTAAAGTCTGGCATTGGTCCGTTCAAATTCTTCCATGACGGAGTCCTGCCGGTTAAAGGCCTTGACAACATCCTGCCCGCTGAAGGTCTCCTCGATGAGTCCGTTGATATTGCCCAGCGTCTCCTGCTGCTTTTTAAAGTAGGGCTGGGATTTTTTTATGACAACGGACATGAGGATGCCGGAAACGGGCACTGTCAGCACCGCAATCAGGGTGAGAAGCGGGCTGATAAACATCATGACCGTCAGAGTTCCCACAACGGTCACCACGGAATGAATCAGCTGGGTAATGCTCTGGTTCAGTCCCTGTCCCAGAGTATCCACATCGTTGGTGATTCTTGAAAGCACTTCCCCTACCGTGTTGGATTCAAAATACTTCATCGGCATCCGGTGAATCTTTTCCGAAATTTCCTTCCGGAGCCGGAAGCAGACCTTCTGGGTGATTCCGCTCATGACCCAGCCCTGAAGGCCGTAAAAGACGGAGCTGAAAACGTAGATTCCCAAAGACAGAAGGAGGATCCTCTGTATTTTCACAAAATCGATGGTTCCTGTTCCGCTGAGCTTCATCTGAACGCCGGAAAACAGAGTGGAGGTTGCCATTCCCAGAATCTTCGGTCCGATGACCACAAATACGGTGCTCAGCACGATGGAGACAATCACCACGAAGAAGGACATGCGGAAGTCTGAGAAATAGACCATGAGCTTCTTTACTGTGCCCTTAAAATCCTGTGGTTTTTCAGTAACCATGCCCGGGGCATGGCCTCTTCTTCCCATTCGTCCGGGAGCCCGGTTCGGTGCTGCACTCATGACCGCTCACCTCCCTTCAGTTCTTCCTCTGAAAGCTGGGACACCGCAATTTCTCTGTACTGGGAGCAGCTTTCCAGAAGCTCGCTGTGGGTTCCCATTCCTGCGATCTGACCTTCATCTAAGACGATAATCCGGTCCGCATGCATAATGGTACTGATCCTCTGGGCGACGATCACCACCGTGGCATCTTTTGTCTTTTCCCCCAGAGCCCTGCGCACAGCCGCATCCGTCCGGAAATCCAGTGCAGAAAAGCTGTCGTCAAACAGGAAGATTTTCGGTTGCCTGGCAACCGCCCTGGCGATGGCAAGGCGCTGTCGCTGCCCGCCGGAAATATTGGAGCCGTTCTGGGCCACCGGACTGTTGTAGCCTTCCGGTTTTGCTTCGATAAACTCTGCCGCCTGGGCTGTTTCTGCAGCCATGCGGATCACGTCATCGGAAATTCCGTCGTCCGCAAACCGCAGATTGGAGGCCACGGTTCCTGAAAACAGAATGCCCTTCTGAGGCACATATCCCATGAGATCCCGCAGATCCTTCTGGCGCATGCTGCGCACGTCCACCCCGTCGATGAGAATCCGTCCCTCTGTGGCATCGTAAAAGCGGGGAATCAGGCTGATCACTGTGGACTTTCCCGATCCTGTGCCGCCGATAATGGCCGTGGTTTTATGGGCCGGGGCTGTAAAGGTCAGATCGTGCAGCACGTCCTTCTCGGCATTTGGGTACCGGAAGGAAACGTGCTCGAAGCGGATTTCTCCTGCAGCCTCATCCGGATGGATCTCCACCGGCTCCGCAGGGTCCAGCACTGCAGATTCTGTGCTCAGAACCTCGTTGATGCGCCCTGCAGCCACTCCGGCCCGGGGCAGCATGATAGAAATCATCGTAATCATCATAAATGCCATAACAATCATCATGGCGTATGTGATAAAGGCGATCATATCCCCCACCTGAAGCCGTCCCTGGTCCACGCCGTAGGAGCCAACCCATACAACGAGAACAGAAATACCGTTCATAATAATCATCATGCACGGCATCATAAAGGACATGACCCGGTTGGCAAAAAGCTGGGTTTTCATCAGATCCATGTTGGCTGATTCAAAGCGCTTTTCCTCCTCCTGCTGCCGGTTAAAGGCCCGGATCACAGGAATTCCCGTGAGAATCTCTCTGGAAATCAGATTCAGCTGGTCCACCAGCTTCTGCATGGCCTGAAACTTCGGCAGAGCCAGGCGCATGAGAAACATCACCACAAAGATAATCGCCGCCACAACAAGGACGATGATCCAGGCCATGCCCGTCCGGCTCATGACCACCATCACAATCCCCGCCGTTCCGATCACCGGCGCATAGAGCACCATCCGCAGCAGCATGATGCACACCATGGTAATCTGCTGCACGTCGTTGGTGCAGCGGGTAATGAGGGATGCCGTTGAAAAACGGCTGATCTCTCCGCTGGAAAAGGAGATGACCTTTCGGAAAACCCTTCCCCGCAGGTCCCGCCCGATGGCGGCGCCGGTTCTGGCGGCCACAAAGCCTGCCCCGCAGGCTGCCCCCATCATCAGAGCGGAAAGCAGCACCATTTTGATGCATGCGTCCTTCAGAAACTCCATATCTCCGTTCTGAACGCCGATGTCCACAAGATCTGCCGTAAACTGGGGAAGGAGAATCTCACAGCCGGCCTGAATCATCAGAAAGAGCACAATGATCCCCACAGCGCAGGGATGCTCCCCAAGATATGAAAATATTTTTTTCATTTTAAATCAGCCTCTCTATGCTGCGGCCCCGCCGCAGACCTTCTGAAAGCTTTTCATCAGATCCTGCGCAGAGCTGTTGTCCATGGCAAGGAACAGATAGGAGCCGGTGTACCCTGTGAGGATGTTTTCATCGGATACGCCTACGCAGATCCATTTGTTTCCGTCAACATTGGCCTTGATATCAGCAGCAGCCTTCGCCATATCGGTTCCGGGAGCCATCTTTAAAAGCACGCAGGAATGCGCTGCCGGCATCATCATGGACTCCCGTCCCACGCCGGCCTCGTAGGTCAGACCGGTGACGCCCAGATAATAGAATTCGTTGTCAGCGTTGACGGCTGTATTCATCGGCATCCGAAGCTGAGCCCCTGCATCCTCGTAAATCCGGTCCAGCAGCTCCACCAGAGCGGCATCTGCTTCTTCCGGCTGTCCCGGCTGAGGTTCCGGTTCCTCCCCGTCCCCCGGCTCATTGTTCACCGGCCGGTTGTAAGTCCATCCTTCCGTCTTTCCGTACTCCTTCATAAACAGGTCGTAGGTTTCTCCCACCGTAGCGCCGTAAACGGCCTCCAGCTCCGGATCGCAGATATATGCGGTTCCGTCCCGGAGCACTTCGGTCCAGGCGTGGTCGCGGACAGAGCCCTTTGCGGAAACGGCTGTCCCTGCAGCGGCCCATGCATTCTCACCGCTCTGACGGGCCAGGAAGGAAAAGGCCGCCGCCCAGGAATAGCAGTTGCCCTTGCGGTTCTTCAGCATTTCCACTGCGTATTCTTCTTCCCAGCCGGTACTGCCGTTTTCCACGATTCCTGCAGCGCGGTAGCCGTAGTTTTTCTTCATGTAGTCATAGATGGCCCGGAGCTTCTGATCCTGTGTCATACCGTTGTTTGTAATCTTCTGGATCTCTGCCCGCAGCAGCCCGTCCAGCTCTTCATTTCCGGTGCTGTAACGGCCGTTTTCATCCAATGCAAGTCCGTTCACTGTAGTGCTGTAGGCAAAGAGTCCCTGATCCGTCACATAGAACAGATTTCCCTGAATATTGCGCCAGCCCTCCGGAAGGTTCACCTTTCCCGGCTGGGCTGTTGCCCACTGCTCGCCACCCTCTGCAGAGGATTCCTCCCCCAGCGTGTGGGAGGTAATGGCCTCCATCAGTTCTCCGAAGGCCCAGTGATCCCAGGTGACATCCGGCATGATCCGCCGGTCTGGGCTGACATCAATGCTGAACATATCGGCAGACCGTCCGTAGGCCCGGTTCAGCATGGTGACAGCCTCTGCTCTTGTCAGGGTCCGCTCAAGGCCCAGGGTTCCGTCCGGATAGCCCGTCAGAAACTGGCTCATCTCCTCTGCCGGACAGGATTCTGATGCCAGAATCTGATCCGCAAAGGCGCCCCGGGAAATGGCCGGACTACCGTAAAAGGCCTCTGCAGGCGCAGGGTTTGCTGCGTCGATATTGTGGAGCATCTGCGTTGCCTCTGCTCTCGTCAGCGTCGCTGACGGCCGTACGGTTCCGTCGGGAAATCCCTGAATATACGCTGTATGGACGCGGGTTTCCCCTGTCCGGTCAGGGGCCGCATCGTCCAGTGCCGCTGCGGGAACGGTCATGCCCCCCAGCAGGACAGCCGCGGCTGCGGCTGCAATGATTCTTTTTGCTTTCATTTTGTATTATTTCCTTTCTCGCACATTCCTGTTTTACTTAAAATATGTTAGAAAACCTGTGTCATTTCGGGAAGTTTTCTGCCTCCGTGTACACAGGAATCCAATTATAGTATAATGGAGAGCTCTTTTCCGTCAAGAACAATCCGGGGAATTTGCGTCTTAATTCTTCTTAAGAACTCCCCCTGACCTCCAATTCCTTTCCGGTCAGTCCGCGGCCCTCACCGAACTGGTTTCGCAATTCCGTTTTTAGGCTTGTCACCGGGGATAGAACCCGATATAATATCTGTCGGCTGGTGCATGCATCACCGGCATGAGTAAAAAAAGGAGACAGACACTATGGCAGATACAAAGAATGTAACAAACGCCCCTGAGGAAGAGGAAGCAGAATACATCACACTTCAGTTCGAAGATTCTGAAGACGTGGAATGCGAAATCCTCGGCGTGTTCGACTGCGAAGGCAAAGAATACATCGCACTTCTTCCGGATGACGGCACAGACGATGTTTACATCTACGGCTATCAGGAAAACGAAGACGATGACACCTTCGAGCTCATCGACATCGAAGACGATGCAGAGTTTGAGCGGGTTTCCGAAGAATTCGAAAAGCTCGCCATCGAAGAATAATCCCGGAATACACCCCCGGGGACGCCGGCTCTGCCGGCCCTCAGAAGACAGCAG
>JBJFFZ010000148.1:0-7314 GCA_051892195.1 Anaerovoracaceae bacterium | reverse complement strand
TCGTACAACAGGGGCTGCCGGCGTTATTCGGCAGCCCCTTTTTTAGAAGTGTATAAGAATGTTTGAATTTTAAATGATTGATGCGACGAATTTTTTACAGGAACAGGGAGTTACCTGAATGTGCCTACTGCCGCATTTGCAGAGAGTTCCAGAAGATCTGCCACTTCATCCTCGTCGATCACAAGAACCACATCGGCAACTCCGCCGGAATCCTTGTCGATCATGAAGGCTGCGATGTAGCAATCCTCACGGATGTCGCTGACAGAGCCCAGCTCGTAGTTTATGTCAGAGCCGTCAGCTTCACAGGTGTATACAACCACCGGCTGGTTGATGCCTACATACGTCTCAGTGCCGGATTCATCATAGTAATACGCATAGGTCTTTCCAGCGTCCTTGACCTTATAGAAGGAAATTGCACTGCCAGTAACCGGTGTCAGCACATGGGCCTTGTCTTCAGGACTTTTCACATCATACATCGGTGTGACAGAGCGGATCTCACCGTTGGAAAGGGTTACTTTCACCAGACCTGAAGCGGAATTATTTGTCCCGATTGCCCCTGAATTTGAAGAGCGTTCCATCAGTGTATAAGTCTTGTCGCCCATGAGGAATTCCATCATTCCTACGGAATCTCCCTTGCTGTTGAGAGCCTGGCCTGTGGAAAGGATCAGACCGTAAGCGTTGCCGGAGAAATCAGAGAGAATGTTTTTTTCGACAGTATCTCCAGGCTGGTCCGCACTTCCGTTATCCCCGGAAGAAGGATTTTCCGGCTCTGCCGGCTGGGAAGGATCGGTTGTTCCCGGATCCACGGCGGTATCAATATCTGCAGCCCCGCAGACCATCAGGGCAGCATCCCCTCTGGAGGCAGCCCTGTTGCCGTCCTTATCCAGATCCAGTGCAGTCAGGTGCTTCAGCATATCCACGCCCTGTGCAGCCGCAACATAGTCGGAAGGCCAGGTCATGGCCTCATCGTCTGCCAGACCGATGGCCCGCACCAGCATGGTGATGAGCTCATAATTTGTGACATTGGCATCCGGCTTAAAGGAACCGTCCGGGTAACCGTTCACGATGCCTCCGGCAACGCATGCTCTGATGTATTCTGCAGCCCAGGAATCCTCTGCTACATCCGTAAAGGAAACCGCCGCAGCACCGCCCAGCTCAGGGAAGGCTCTCGTTATCATAGTGCAGGCCTGGGCCCGGGTAATGCCGTCCTCCGGCCGGAAGGTTCCGTCCGGGAACCCCGTCAGAATCCCCGCCTGGGAAAGAGCCGCCGCAGCGCCTTCATAGGAAGTGCCTGCAACGTCCGTGAAGGTCCCGGCGCCTGCCGCCGTATTTGATACTTCTTCGGCAAATACTGCAGGGGCTGACAGAGTCAGCGTCATGGCTGCAGTCAAGATTATGGAAATGATTTTTTTCATGTATGTACTCCTTTCGTTGAAATCGCAGTATGCAGGGGAAAGACACAGCATACGCCCCTGTTTCACGCATCTTATCACAGGGCGGTACAGGGTACAATCCAATTCACACAAATGACAAGAAAATGTAATTAATGCTTCACCCTTCCGCAAATCTCAGGATGGAGGACCCGTCCCTGCATCTGTCCATTTTTTTGCGGAGAAGGGGTTGACAAATGTATAAATAAGAGTACAATTGCAGAGGTAAAAGTTAATCCTTATCAAGAGTGACCGAGGGAACAGGCCCTGTGACGTCCGGCAACCGGTGTACGACAGCGTAAGTACACGAAGGTGCCAAATCCTGCAGATTTATCTGGAAGATGAGGTTCACGCTGAAAATGATAATCAGAACCCTTCCGGTGTTATGCTGCGAAGGGTTTTTTATTTTTCAAGGAGGTTTTTATTTATGAAGCGATTATTTACATCAGAGTCCGTAACAGAAGGACATCCTGATAAAATCTGCGACCAGATTTCCGATGCGGTGCTGGACGCGATTCTCGCTGCTGACCCCAACGGCCGTGTGGCTGCTGAAACATGCGTAAACACCGGCTTTGCCATGGTTATGGGGGAGATCACCACAAGCAGCTACGTTGATATTCCAAAGATCGCAAGAGAGGTCATCAACGACATCGGCTATACAAAGAGCGACTACGGCTTTGACGGCAACACCTGCGCAGTTCTGACTTCCATCGACGAGCAGTCTGCCGACATCGCCCTGGGGGTGGACAAGGCTCTGGAAGCAAAGGAAGGAAGCATGAGCGAGGACGAAATCGAAGCCATCGGCGCCGGGGACCAGGGACTTGTTTTCGGCTACGCCTGCAATGAAACACCGGAGCTTATGCCTGCTCCGATCATGCTTGCCCACAAGCTTGCCCGCAGACTGACAGAGGTCCGCAAGAACGGAACCCTGCCGTACCTCAGACCGGACGGAAAGACACAGGTAACCGTAGAATACGATGAAGACAACCATGTTGCAGGCATCGACACCGTTCTGGTTTCCACACAGCACGATCCGGAAGCCACTCTGGAGCAGATCCGGGCCGACATTATTGAACATGTAATCAGACCGGTAATTCCTGCAGAATGGATGACCGACGAAGTAAAAATCTTCGTAAATCCTACGGGCCGCTTTGTAATCGGCGGACCTCACGGAGATTCCGGCCTCACCGGCAGAAAGATCATCGTGGATACCTACGGCGGCTACGCGCGCCACGGCGGCGGTGCCTTCTCAGGAAAGGACCCTACAAAGGTGGACCGTTCCGCAGCTTACGCTGCCCGCTATGCAGCAAAGAACGTAGTTGCGGCAGGTCTGGCGGACCGCTGCGAAATCCAGATCGCCTATGCCATCGGTGTTGCAAAGCCTGTATCTGTAAGAATCGACACCTTCGGAACTGCAAAGATCCCGGAAGAAGAGATCACCGAACGGGTAAACAAGGTGTTTGACCTGAGACCGGCAGCCATTATCCGTGATCTGGACCTCAGAAGACCGATTTACCGCCAGGTGGCAGCCTACGGTCACTTCGGACGCACCGACATCGATGTTCCATGGGAAAGAACCGACAAGGCAGAGCTGCTGAAGTAAATTTTAAAAAAGAATCTGATTGTTAATATATGAGAAAACAAAGCGGCCTCCCGGATTCCGGGCGGGCCGCTTTGGCTATTCTGCGCAGATTCCGCACTCCGGCCGCCAGTAGATCACAGAATGCAGACCGTAGTCCCGCCGCAGGCGTTCCCCTGCCTCCCGCAGGGCCCCTTCCAGCTCTCCTTCGGAAGGAACCGGAACCGACAGCCGGACCTGAATGACAGCAAACTGCTGATCCGGGCCGTAATCGTGAATGTACAGAGAAAGCATCTCCTGAAATGGAGGGTAGCTGAGAAGCAGGGTGCGGATCTCTCTCTGCAGAGAATCATCAGCCCGGCGCCCGATAAGAAGGTCCATGTTTTCCGAAAGGGCCGTAAGGCCGGACCAGAGAATAAATACAGCGATGATCATGCCTGCAATGGCATCCACCGGAATGGCAGTCACGGGCGCTGTAAGCAGCGTAAACACCGTAAGCAGCGTAATCAGCATATCCGCATAGCTCTCCCGTATGGAGGCCCGCAGGGCGGGGGAATCCAGCGTGCGGTTGATGCGGACCGTGTATGCGATCAGGCAGCTTTTTATCAGAACAGAGCTGAGGGGCACAAGAAACATGAAAGCGCTGACGGCTACTGCTTCCGGCTCCATGAGCCGCTTCAGGGAGCGAAGCCCCAGAGAGCAGGCGGCTCCCAGGATCATCAGCGCAATGAGAAACCCGCAGATGTACTCCATGCGGCCGTGGCCGAAGGGATGCTTTTCGTCCCGCTCCCGGCCCGAGGCCTGAAAACCGATAATCGTGATCAGGGAGGAGCTGCTGTCCAGCAGATTGTTGAAGCTGTCTGCAATAACTGCAATGCTGTTTGCTGCACTTCCTGCAAAGAATTTGATAAAAAAGAGAACAAGATTTCCAAAGATCCCGGCAATTCCTGCTTTTCGTCCAAGTGTCTTTCTGTCCATCGCAGTTGTATCCTTTCTTTTTTTTCCTATATAATAATGTGCAGAAAAACAGGAAAATGTGAGGTGACAGAAATGAAAATATGTCTTTACGGAGCAGCAAGAGAGCAGATTCACCCTTCCTTTATGGAAGCCGCCGGCGCCTTCGGCCGCAGTCTGGCCCGGCGGGGGCATACGCTGGTCTACGGCGGCGGGGCCCGGGGCATGATGGGCGCTGCAGCCCGGGGGGTTCAGTCACAGCAGGGGCGTCTCATTGCAGTGGCCCCGGGGGACGTAAATGCGGACGGCGAAATCTTTGAGGCCAATTCCCGCCTGATTCTGACCCGGACTTTAGCAGAACGGAAAGAAATGTTTATGCACCTGTCCGACGCATTTGTGGTGATGCCGGGAGGCATCGGAACCCTGGACGAATTTTTCGACCTGCTTTCCGTAAAGCGCCTGACGGACTGGACAGCAGGCGCAGGAACAGAATCCCAGACGAATCTTTCCGGCAGTAAAGACGACGGCTCTGCCGACCCCCTGCTGCAGCCTTCGGTGGTACATATCAGCCAGAAGCCGGTGGCGGTGTACAACATCAACGGGTATTTTGATCCCCTGCTGCAGCTTCTGGAGCACACCATCCGGGAGGACTTTGCCGGGTCATGGACCCGGGAGCTGTACCGGTTCTGCAGCACGGAAGCAGAAGTGTGGCAGTGTCTGGAAGGATTTCCGGAGGAGTGCTGTGATGCAGAGGAGCTGACCGACGCAGACTATGACGTATGGGAAAAGCGAAGCAGCAGAGGCTTCTGGCAGTCTTTTCTGGAAGAGCAGCGATAAACAGGGGGCAGGGTCCGGCCCCGGAAAACAGAATAAAATTGTGGAAAGCGGCGCTTTTTCTTTTGAACAGACTCCTTCTGCCCCGGCAGAGGGAGTTTTTTTACGGAGATTTTTCATAAAACCATCATAAAATTTACATAAACTGAACAGGCGGCGTTCAATTGGCAGCAGTACCATATTTTCGAAGGGACGGGGCAGGAAGGCGCCCGGAACCCCGGCAAAGACGAAAGGAGTAAAGGAATGGGAAATATGCCGAGATATCGGCATGAGCTGAAGTATCAGATCAGCCGGTCGGACTATATGGCCCTGCGGCAGCGGCTGCGGACGGTGATGAAGCCGGACGGTCATGCGGGCGGGGACGGAACCTATGTGATCCGGAGCATCTACTTTGACAACTACAGGGACAAGGCTCTCTGGGATAAAATCAACGGGGTATCCCACAGAGAAAAGTTCCGGATCCGGTACTATAATGATGATTTTTCCTATATCAAGCTGGAGAAGAAGGTAAAGGACAACGGCCTGTGCAAAAAGTTCAGCGCACGGCTCACCGAGGAGGAATGCCGCCGGATTCTGGCGGGGGATACGGAATGGATGATGGATCATCCGGATGCTCTGGTGCAGGAGCTGTATGTGAAAATGAAAAGCGGCCCTCTGCGGCCAAAGGTGCTGGTTTCCTATGTGCGGGAGCCTTATGTGTACGCACCGGGAAACGTCCGGGTGACCTTTGATTCCGAGCTGCGCACCGGGGGGCTGCACCGGAAATTTCTGGAGCCCTCCGTACAGGATATCAGTGCCACGGACACGCCGGACACCATGCTGATGGAAGTGAAGTACGACGATTTTCTTCCGGAAATCATCGGAAAGCTGGTGCAGACCAAAGGAATCCGGGCGCAGGCCTTTTCCAAGTACGGGGTCTGCAGGCGGTTCGGCTGAGGGGCCGGTGGGAGCTGCCGGCAGAATTTCTGATCACCGCAGAGCGGTGCCGGAATGGACAACATTCAGGGGATTGGATTTAATTATATATTATAGTTTGGAATATTTTAGGATTTTATATGATATCTGCATATGCAGGTGATGATTCTTATGAGGAGCAATTCAGATGACTTTTAACGATATTTTCAAATCAAGCTTTCTTGAGAGCGCATCTACTTTTTCTGTGACGGACACCCTGGTGGGGATGCTCTTTGCACTGGTGCTGGGGCTGTTTATCTTTCTGATTTACCGCAAAACCTTTACCGGGGTCATGTATTCCACGGGCATGGCGGTGACGCTGGTGGGTCTGACGCTTGTTACAACGCTGGTGATTATGGCGGTCACCTCCAATATCATTCTCTCCCTTGGTATGGTAGGCGCCCTGTCCATCGTCCGTTTCCGCGCAGCCATCAAGGAGCCGGTGGAGATCGTGTACCTCTTCTGGTCCATCGCCGCAGGCATCGTGGTCGGCGCAGGGCTGATTCCGCTGGCCGTCATCGGTTCTGTCATCATCGGCGCCATCCTGCTGCTCTTTGCCAATCATAAAACAGGAAACAACGTGCCGTACATCCTGATCATGAACTGTGCGGATGAAGCGGCGGAGCAGACAGCGGCGGGGCTGGTTCAGCAGGCGGTGCAGAAGTATATCGTGAAGTCAAAGACGGTGGGCGGCAGCGGCATCGAGCTGACGGCGGAGCTGCGGACAAAGGACGGAGACACTTCCTTTGTCAACGAGGTCTGCCAGGTGCCGGGGGTGACCGGAGCAACTCTGGTAAGCTACAACGGCGATTATATGGCCTGATGCTGCAGCAGAAAGGGGAAGGAACCTTTTCATGGTGACAAATAAATATATCAATGCAGTCATCGCAGCGCTCACCGCTCTGGCGGTGCTGGCCTGCGGGATTGCGGTGGTGTTTTCCCGCAGCTATGGGGAGGCGGAGGAAACCCAGGGCCTGACCATGGAGTACGAAACGGCTCTGTTCGGCACGGAGGAGCCTATTCAGGTGAATATTCTCATGGATGAGGCCCAGTGGCAGGAGATGCTGGATAACGCCCTCAGTGAAGAATACTACAGCTGTGATGTGGTGGTGAACGGTGAAACTTATAAAAATGTAGGAATCCGGCCAAAGGGCAACACCAGCCTTTCGTCCATTGCCAATGATCCCGACACGGAACGGTACAGTCTGAAGCTGGAGTTCGACCATTATGTGGAGGGGCAGACGTGCTGCGGGTTAGACAAGCTGATTCTCAACAACAATTATGCAGATGCCACAAACATGAAGGAAGCTGTGGTCTATGACATGTTTCAGTATCTGGGGGCGGATGCTTCCCTTTACAACTATGCAGAGATTTCTGTAAATGGAAACTACTGGGGTGTTTACCTTGCGCTGGAAGCCGTGGAAGACAGCTTTATGCTGCGAAACTACGGAACCTCCAACGGAGAGCTGTACAAACCGGAAAACCTGGACGGAGGCGGCGGTCAGAAACAGGGCATGCCGGAAGGCGGCGCTGCGCCTGAGAACATGGACAGACAGATGCCGG
>JBJFFZ010000147.1:0-7380 GCA_051892195.1 Anaerovoracaceae bacterium | reverse complement strand
AAAATAGCAATTTCCTCTTTCTGGATAAAGTGAGAAATAATCTCTTTTATATATTTCCATTTATAGAAATAATGTAAATAATAAGGCGAAAGAAATTCCAACACTTGCGAAAAACGGGCATTTTGTTGGAATTTTTTTGTATACAATAGAAGGCTTTTTGTAAATGGGGAGAAAATGACTGATCATGGGACTGCCTGTTTGGAAAAAGAACGATTCTTACATGAATTGTAAGAGTATGTTAAGAAAATGGAAAGATCTGCCTGATATAATGTACGCTGTGCAGCTGTAGAAAGGATAGGTCTTATGAGTAAAAGAATCATGATTGTAGATGATGAAAAAGAAATCGCGGATCTGGTTGAGGTGTATCTTAAAGGCGAGGGCTTTGATGTGCTGAAATGCCATACAGGTCAGGATGCTTTGGATTGTGTGATGACCCGGAGGATTGACCTGGCAATTCTGGATGTCATGCTGCCGGATATCGATGGATTTACTCTGTGTCGCAAAATCAGGGAGCGTTATTTTTTTCCGATTATTATGCTGACGGCAAAGGTTGAAGAGGTAGACAAAATTCACGGCATGACCATCGGTGCGGATGATTATATAACGAAGCCCTTTCATTCACTGGAAATGGTTGCAAGAGTAAAGGCGCAGTTAAGAAGAGCGGAACGGTATAACAGGGCGCTGAATACCGCAGATGAGGGGGAGGTTTACTATGCTCATGGCTTGCTTGTAAATGCAGAAACACATATCTGCAGGTTATATGACAGGGAAATATCCTTTACGCCCATCGAATTTGAAATCATTCTTTATTTATGCAGGCATATGAATCAGGTTGTAGGCTCAGAAGAGTTATTTGAGGCAGTATGGAAAGAAAAGTATCTGGAATCCAACAATACTGTCTTTGTGCATATTGCCAGAATACGTGAAAAAATGGGGGAGAATTCAAGAAAACCAAAATTTATAAAGACGGTATGGGGCGTTGGATACAAGTTGGAAAGCGAGGCATAGAGATGGAAAATGCGGCCTTAATACTTAAAAGGAGATGGGTACGAAACTATTTTCTGATGCTGGCCTGTGTAGAAACAGGGACAATTTTTCTGTTATATTTTGGGAATTGGTTCTGCTTTGCGGTTCATCCGGTGTGGCATGTGACAGACAGGGGCTATTATCTGCTGAAATATATTTCTGATCACCAGATCGAAGTAATGACAGCAATGCTTGCTGTAAGCGCAGTTGTCTCTACCGCCATTGTATTGAATAAAACCTGTCAGGCTATTGGCCAGATTACAAATGGTGTGCGGGCCGTTTATGAGGGCAGCTCAGATCAGATTTATCTTCCAGAGGAATTTAAAGAAATCGAAATGGGCCTGAGACAGATCCAGCTTGAAGCGCAGGTAAACATAAAGGATGCCCAAGAGGCAAACCAGCGAAAAAATGATATGATTATGTACATGGCGCACGATTTGAAAACTCCATTGACCTCGATTATCGGATATCTGTCCCTGGTAAATGATGAGAAAGAGCTTCCCGCCAGCGTCAGGGAAAAATATACGGCAATCGCATTGAAAAAGGCGCAGAGGCTGGAGGATCTGATTAATGGATTCTTTGATATTACAAGATTCAATTTTACACATATGATACTGGAGAAATCCACAATCAATATGAGTATGATGCTGTCTCAGATTATTTCAGAATTTGAGTCTGATTTCAGAGAAAAAGAGCTTACGTGCTCCACAGAGATCGCAAACAATGTTATGGTAACCTGCGACACGGATAAAATGGAACGGGTTTATGATAATCTTTTAAAAAACATTGTAAATTACAGTTATCCGAAGTCAGAAGTGTTTATTTCTCTCGAAAAGGCAGGTGACAGCGGTATGCGTCTTATTACTGTAAACAAAGGGAAAACCATACCGGAGGAAATGCTTGAACATATTTTTGAACAGTTCTTCAGACTGGACGGATCAAGAAATTCCAGAAGCGGAGGAAGCGGTCTCGGACTGGCTGTAGCAAAAGAAATTGTAAGTCTCCATGGAGGCACCATTCAGTGTAAAAGCGAAAATGAAGAAATAGAATTTGAGGTAATACTGCACTAGAAGCCTGTTGTGAGAAAAAGTTAAGAATATGTACAGAAATACTTAAAACACTCCTTTCTGTAATCTGTAAAAATGAAGATCACAGAAGGGGGTTTTTTATGCAGATTACAAGAAAAAAACATAAGAGAAACAGGAGAATACGCAGAGTGAGGTTTCTTACTCTATTGTTTTTTGCTGTGGTCATCATTTCATTTTTCATAACAGGAACCCGCGAGAGCCGGGAGATCAGCAGGATCGAACTGGAAAACGCTTTCTGCCCGGAAAGCCTGATTGCTCTTGCAGAAAGAAATCCGGAAACCAGGTCTTTTGTTATGCACTACTCAGATTATGAAGGAGTACCCGGAGATATAGATATTTCAAAGGATGTAACGCCGGGACAGATTCCGCTTTTTATTCAATGGGATGAACGATGGGGCTATGAAAAGTATGGAGATGATTTTCTGGCAATCACCGGATGCGGCCCCACTTGTCTGTCAATGGTATACACCGGATTGACCGGAAAACTGGATCTGAATCCTTATGAGATGGCCAGGCGGGCAGAAGGCGAAGGTTATTATGTCCGGGGTTCGGGATCTTCCTGGAGTCTGATGGATGAGTTTGCATCTGAAACAGGCCTCCGCGTTTCATCGGTTATCTTTGATGAGGACCATATTCTGGCTGCGCTAAACCAGGGGCATCCTGTTATTTGCAGTATGGGGCCGGGTGAATTTACAACGACAGGCCATTTTATCGTTCTGACCGATGTTAAAAATGGGGACGAGATCGTAGTGAACGACCCGAACAGTATAAAAAACAGCAGAAAAACGTGGAAGCTGAAAGCACTCATGCCGCAGATAAAAAATTTGTGGGCCTACAGCCATCAGACCCCAGACAGTGAAGAACAGTAACCGGTCAAAGGGAATGCATAAAAAACAATAGCATGCTATTGACTGCCGGGGCAGTCTCTGTTAGACTATGTTGCGGATGCAGGAGGTGATGAAACGATGCAGGAAAATCATTGCGGATTTCACATAAAGCACATCAATGATGTATTGCAGCGGGATGCAAACAACACTCTGCGAAGCGAGGATCTGACTTTGTCTCAGATTGATGTGCTGCTTCATCTGGAACGTGCGCCCGGAGGGGAGCTGTCATTAAAAGAACTGGAAAAAAGACTCCAGGTGGCCCAGTCCACCGCCGCAGGGATTGTGGTCCGACTGGAGAATAAAAAATTTGTAGAAGCTTATGCAAGCAGAAACGACAAGCGAATAAAAATGGTGCGTATTACCAGGCTGGGTCTCGGATGCTGCGCATCCGCCAGACTGCACATGAAACAGACAGAAGAACGCCTGCTTGGCAGGCTGACAGAAAATGAGCGTATAACATTTATAACGCTGCTTAAGAAAGTCAGCGAAGGCTTATAGGAAAACCTGTGAGAAACAGGTTTTTCATATGCTTATATCAATAGCATGCTATTGAATGTACGGGTTACGGAAAGGAAGATAAATGATGAACGAACAACAAAACCTTGCTGTATTTCACTCGGACAGGGTATCTGCAGCTGTACTGAAAAATGCCGTTCCTGCAATGATCGCCATGCTGATGGTGCTGATCTACAATCTCGCGGATACTTATTTTATCGGTCAGACGGGGGATGCGCTTCAGGTTGCCGCAGTTTCGCTGTGTACCCCTGTATTTCTCCTGTTTATGGCCGTGGGAACAGTTTTCGGGTTAGGCGGTACATCGGTTATTTCCCGCGCTCTGGGGGAAGGGAGAACAGAATATGCAAAAAAAGTGTCCGCATTCTGCATGTGGTGCTGTGTGGGCATCGGGATTCTGATGTCGGTCACCTTCTGGGTGTTTATGGACCAGATTCTGAAGCTTATGGGTGCAAGTGCCGATACATGGGAATATGCAAAGGCTTATATGCAGATCGTAACTGCCTGCGGACCATTTGTACTGATTACTAACTGCTATTCAAATGTCATCCGGGCAGAAGGGCAGTCAGCAGCTGCCATGATGGGCGTGCTTACAGGCAATCTGATCAATGTGATCCTTGATCCCGTAATGATCACAGGCCTTGGATGGGAGATTAAAGGAGCCGCTGCAGCAACGGTTGCAGGCAATGTGATCGCTGCATTGTATTATCTGCTCTATTTTAAAAAAGGAACGTCCCTGCTGAGCATTCATCCGAAGGATTTTTCAGTGAAGGACGGGGTATGGCAAAATGTACTCATGATCGGCATCCCCGCATCCCTGGGGTCTCTGCTCATGAGCGTCTCCCAGATCATTATGAACAGCCGTATGGCTCAATACGGCGACATGGCGGTTGCAGGCATTGGAGTGGCCATGAAGGTAACCATGATGACAGGAATGGTGTGCATCGGACTGGGGCAGGGCATACAGCCGCTGCTGGGTTATTGCGCCGGAGCAAAGGACTGGCAGCGCTTCAGAACGGTATTAAAGTTTTCTCTCGGTTTTGCATTTGTTCTGAGCATTGCACTGACCGGTGTCTGCTTTGTTTTTACAGAACAGATCGTAAAAGCGTTTCTGACGAACCCGGAGGCTTTCGAATACGGCTTCACGTTTTCCCGCATCTTATTGAGTACGAGTGTATTGTTCGGTGCATATTATGTTCTGATCAGCACATTGCAGGCAATCGGCGCGGCAACGCCGTCACTGATCATTAATATCAGCCGTCAGGGTCTGATTTATATACCTGCATTGTTTCTTTTGGAAGGAATTTTTGAAATCAACGGTCTGATATGGGCACAGCCGGCAGCAGATGTATTGTCGTTTGCTCTGGCGATTGCATTGAACACTTTTTTAATGCGAAAAAAATTTCAGGAATAAAAAATTCAGGAATAATCAAACACAAAGATCGGATGCCAGGCATCCGCCCATGCAGGGTTTTTCTGAAAAAAGATCAAAACCCTGCCATCGGGGAGATCGAAACCGGCGGTGAACCGGGCTGCTGCAGCAGGCTTCGGGCGGCCCGGCAGGGGTGATTTACAGATTTTCCTCACCCCATCTGGATATTTCAAGGAATACGGGCAGAAGACCTTTTCCTTTGTCAGTTAATGAATATTCCACATGGGGCGGAATTTCATTGAACTGCTCTCTGTGGATAATACCGAGATTTACCAGATCTTTTAAGGTATTTGTGAGCATGGTGTTTGTAATATGAGGATAGGCCTTCTTCAATTCGCTGAACCGCATGGACGGATGCTTGCACAGCTCATAAATAATATGGGTTCTCCATTTTCCGCTGAGCAGATCGAGTGTTCTGTGTACAGGGCAGTCATCCCGTATGGAGCTGCTCATGATTTTCTGCAGATAATCCTCTGCGGTCATTTCTTTTTTCATGGGTGCCTCCGGTATAAAAAAACATACTAGGTATCTTTATTCTGCGTACTTGTTCCTTGTTCGAATACATAGTATACTTTATGTACCATAACAATTCAAGGAGAATCAAGGATGAAAACAGCGATTATTTATTATTCAAAACACCATGAAAATACAAAAAAGTTACTGGATGCAATCAAACAGGCCTCCTCTGATGACATTACCCTGATTGATGTGCTGGCAGCAGATGCTGCCGACCTTCAGGAGTACGATGCAGTGGGCTTTGCTTCCGGGATTTATTACTCAAAATTTGAGAAGAGGGTCATTTCCTTCGCCAGGGATTTTCTGCCTGAGGGCAAGGATGTATTTTTCATCTACACCTGCGGAGCAAAGAAAGACGGATATACAAAATCCATCCGGGCCGCTCTGGAGGGTAAAAATGCCAATATTCTCGGCGAGTACGGCTGCCTGGGCTACGATACCTTCGGCCCGTTCAAGCTGATTGGGGGCATTGCAAAAAACCACCCGAACAGCGAAGAAATCCAGGAAGCAGTTTCATTTTACAACCGTCTGTCCAGATAGAATAAGAAACATCTCAAAGAAGAAAAACGGCAGAGCCCAGGCTCTGCCGTTTCCATAGAAAGCAATGATTATCTCCTTTCGGAGGATTAGTAGTTTTCGTTTCTTACTTCGAAGTAAGCCTGCGGATGCTTGCATACAGGACATACTTCCGGAGCCTCAAGACCAACAACCACATGACCGCAGTTGCGGCATTCCCACATGGTAACTCCGCTCTTTTTGAATACTTCCATAGCTTCAACATTCTTCAGCAATGCTCTGTATCTTTCTTCGTGAAGCTTTTCGATGGCGCCTACGCCTCTGAACTGTTCAGCCAGCTCATGGAAGCCTTCTTCCTCGGCATCCTTTGCCATTCTCTCATACATGTCGGTCCACTCAGCGTTTTCCCCTTCAGCGGCATGAAGAAGATTTTCTGCTGTATCGCCGATTTCGCCAAGAGCCTTAAACCAGAGCTTTGCATGCTCTTTTTCGTTTTCTGCAGTCTGTAAGAACAATGCTGCAATCTGCTCATATCCGGCTTTCTTTGCTACTGACGCAAAGTAGGTATACTTGTTTCTTGCCTGTGATTCACCTGCGAACGCTTCCCATAAGTTCTTCTCTGTTTTTGTTCCCGCATATGGGTTGGCGTTTGATTCCGCTACCTTCTGAAACTTTTCTGCAGGCTGCTTGCAGACAGGACACTTCTCAGGAGGCTGTTCTCCCTCGTGAATATAACCGCATACTGTGCATGTCCATTTTGACATAATTCCATCTCCTTTCGATTTTTCTTTTTTTCATTGTCTGATACGTTCGATACTTTGTTTTTTACAATCGGGACAGGTGTACGATATTTTCAGATCATATCCCCCGATGCTCTGTCCCAGTGCAGCTTCAATTTCCCTGGTTAAATCGGAAAAACTGCAGTCGGTGATCTTCTTGCAGACATTGCAGACCAGATGATCATGCCGGATCTTGTTGTCATAACGATCCGGCTGCCCCGGAATACTCAGTTTAACAATCTGATCTTTTTCATACAATCGATTCAGGTTGTTGTAGACAGTCGCAAGCACTACCCTGGGCTCTTCCTCCTTTAACTTCAGGAAAATATCTTCAGAAGTCAGATGATCATGAGAAGTATTGATGATATTTAAAATCTTTGCTTCATATTTGGTCATTCTCATCCTCCTTTAGAATTATTCTAATTCTAATTATGAAAAATGTCAAGATAATTTCTTCATCGACGCAGGATTCCGATTATCATCGTTCCTTCCAGTTGGTATGTCTTATTTCCCCCTGTAAATACTGAATGCTGCTTAACAAAAAGATTATATGACTCTTATGCAGAAAAGCAACAGCAGGTTGCTTGCGTGAAGACTTCGGAAGGATGTAGAATTGTTTCAGG
>JBJFFZ010000146.1:0-7541 GCA_051892195.1 Anaerovoracaceae bacterium | reverse complement strand
ATATCGTCTCCGTGCTCCCGCATATGATTCATCACCGGCATCAATGCCTCACCTCCGAGAAGGTTGATGGTGGAATCCGCCTTGGGGTCGCAGCCGATCTGAATCACCCGCTTTCCCAGGCGCGCGAATGCCGCCGCAAGATTTGACGTCACGGTGGATTTTCCGATGCCGCCTTTTCCGTAAATTGCTATCTTAAGCATAGTTCCTCCAAACTGCTTGTTCGTAATTCCATATTCTGTCCTGACGCCCGCTCCTGCGGGCCCCTGCCCGTGACCGGATCAGTCCCGCTCCTCAAGAAGGGCGGCCAGCTTTGGAAACGGTCCCAGACTTCTTTTCAGGATTCCGTGGACATGGGCGATGGTGAGCCCGTAGTTTGTCATAGGAACCCCCTGCTCCTGGGCACAGCGCATGCGGTACCGCATTTCCCGTTCGTTCAGCATGCAGCCGCCGCAGTGGACGATGAGCTGATACTTTGTGAGATCCTCATCAAATTCTGTGCCTGAGGTGAAGGAGAATTCAAGCTGCGCCCCTGTATGGTTCTGCAGCCATGCCGGCAGCTTCACCGTACCGATATCGTCGCACTGCCTGTGATGGGTGCACCCTTCGGAGATCAGCACCCGGTCCCCGTCCTTCAGCCGGTCGATGGCTGCGGCCCCCCGGATGGACTGCTCGAGAATCCCCTTGTGCCGCGCCATAAGGATGGAGAATGAAGTCAGAAGCACATCCCCCGGCGTATCTTTTGAAACGCTGCCGAAGGCCTGGCTGTCCGTAATCACCAGGGCAGGCTTTCTGTTCAGGCCTGCAAGAGCCTCCTTCAGGCCGTTTTCCTTCACCACCACCACGGAAGCATCCGCTTCCAGCGCATCCCGGATGGTCTGCTGCTGCGGCAGAATCAGACGGCCCTTAGGCGCCGCAGAATCGATGGGAACCACCAGCACCGCCGTGTCCCCCGGCTTCAGAAGATCTGCGCAGATGGGAACGGCATTTTCGTCCTGCTGGTACTGGGCTGCAATCATTTCCCGCAGCTCGTTGATGTTGATCTTTCTGTCCGCACTGACATCGATTTCATTGGGGCCGCGCGGAGCCGGCGGGGTCAGAGTGCCCGTTTCCTTTTCCATGTTTCTGGCCTCTTCTGACAGATCCCATTTGTTGTACGCCACCACATAAGGGATTTTTTTCTCCCGGATGCGCCCGAGAAGCAGCTCGTCCTCCGGGGCCTTTGTCTGTCCGTCCACCACCAGAAGGGCAATGTCCGTCTTGTTCAGCACCTGATAGCTTTTTTTCACGCGGAGAGCCCCCAGCTCCCCTTCGTCGTCGATTCCCGGCGTATCAATCACCATGACCGGTCCCAGGGGCAGCAGCTCCATGGCCTTGCGCACCGGATCGGTGGTGGTGCCTGCCACATCTGCCACAATGGCCAGATTCTGGTTGGTCACCGCATTGATCAGGCTGGATTTTCCGGCATTTCTTCTGCCGAAGATTCCGATATGTATACGATCTGCGGATGGTGTCTGATTCAGTCCCATTTTTTTCTTCCTCCATAAAAACAGACAGGGTCTGTCCAAAAAAGGACAGACCCGTAAATGTCATTCATTTGCTGTGAAGCATAAACCCGGTGCAAAAGCTTTCTTCCATTTCAGAAACTGCTGAAAATGTCAGATGTTTTTGCCGGGAGCTTCTGATTCGTTAACCTCTGGAAAATACCTCGGGCCCGTCTGCCTTGTTCAGCTCCCGTTCACAGATAGAACGGTTGTATGTAAAGCTATTTAGTTTACGCTGCGTCTTACATAGCTTGTGTGGAGAATCTCATGCGCCTTGTGGCTGCCCGGCTTTTCGAAGAATTCTTCGTAAACCTTCTTGATGCTTTCGTTTTCATGAGACTTTCTCACCGGCGCATTGGCATCCAGCTCGTAAAGAGCCTTGGCACGTTCTGCACGGATATCCACGAAGTTTCTGATTCTTGCAGGTACATGAGGCTGACCGCCGCCGTTTACACAGCCGCCCGGACATCCCATGATTTCGATGAATTCGTATTCTTCTTCCCCTGCAACCACCTTGTCCAGAAGCTCTCTCGCCTTGCCTGTGCTGGATGCAACAGCAACGCGAACCTTTGTGCCTGCAACGTCGTATGTAGCTCTCTTGATGCCTTCTGTACCTCTCACATCCTCAAATACAGGATCTGCAAGAGGTTCGCCTGTCAGTGTTTCCACTGCGGTACGCAGGGCTGCTTCCATTACGCCGCCTGTAGCGCCGAAGATTACGGCTGCGCCTGTACCCTCGCCCAGCGGATCATCAAAGGTCTCGTCAGGCAGAGCGTTGAAGTTGATGCCCTTCTGCTTGATCATGCGGGCAAGCTCTCTGGTTGTGAGAGAGAAGTCCACATCCGGAACGCCTGCTGCATCCTGATCGTCTCTTGTGAGCTCGAACTTCTTTGCAGTACATGGCATTACGCTGACAGAAACGATCTTTGCAGGATCGATGCCCATCTTCTGTGCGTAGTAGGTCTTTAACGTAGCACCGAACATCTGCTGCGGTGACTTGCAGGTGGACAGATTTGGAATCAGATCCGGATAATAATGCTCGCAGAACTTGATCCAGCCCGGTGAGCAGGAAGTGATCATCGGCAGTGTTCCGCCGTTCTGCACTCTTTCAAGGAACTCTGTAGCTTCTTCCATGATGGTGAGGTCTGCAGAGAAGTTTGTATCGAATACCTTGTCGAAGCCCAGTCTGCGCAGAGCAGCTGCAAGGCTTCCAGGAAGCGGTGTGCCCATCGGATAGCCGAATTCCTCACCGATGGCTGCTCTTACTGCAGGAGCCACCTGAACGGCAACAAACTTGTCAGGATCGTTGATGGCAGCCATAACGTCTGCAACACTGTCCTTTTCATAAAGTGCGCCTACCGGACATACAGCCACGCACTGACCGCATCCGATGCAGCTTGTATCCTCAAGGTTTACGCCGAAGGCAGTGCTGATGCGGGTGTTGAATCCTCTGTTGATCGGATTGATTACGCCGACAGTCTGGATGTTGTGACATACGCCCACGCAGCGTCTGCAGAGGATGCACTTGTTCTGGTCTCTCACCAGGTGCGGTGCCGTATCCTCAATGGCATACGTGTTCACTTCGCCGTCAAATACAGCGTCATCCTCGATGCCCATCTCATTGCACAGGGCCTGAAGCTCGCAGCTGCCGTTTCTGATGCAGGACAGGCACTTTCTTTCGTGGCTGGAAAGAATCATTTCCAGGGTAGCCTTTCTGGCATCCAGAACACGCTGAGAGTTTGTCTTTACTTCCATTCCCTCACTTACAGGGTGAGAGCATGCGGCAACGAGACCCTTGGACCCGGTTGCCTCCACCATACACATGCGGCATGCGCCGATTTCATTGATGTCCTTGAGGAAGCACAGTGTCGGAATATCAAATCCCGCAGAATGTGCTGCTTCAAGAATTGTAGAGCCGGCAGGAGCCTGAACATCCATACCGTTGATCTTAAGATTAATCAGTTCTGACATATTAACAACTCCTCAAAAATAGATACTGAAATGTGGATACTGATATCCACGGTTACAAAATTATCTCACCGGTTTATTGAGTTAGTCAACAATAACCTTGTAGACATACTGTATACATCACACAAATTCTGGGGCCCGCCCCAGTAAAATACACAAAAAAGAGAACTCCGGCTCCTGTCCGTTCCCCTATCCTTATTTTCCATCTATCATTTTTTCTGTTTCTGTGATAGAATCGGGATGTTGTCCCCCGGGGCCGGAGACCGGCCGGGCGGATCGTTGTTAATATATGAGAAAAAGGAGAAGCTGCTATGTCAGATATGGTCAGAATCACAGTTGCACACCTGGACTTTATTATGGACGCTCTGAAGTATGCGCCGCCACAGGTTCACCTTCCGGTGACTCCCGCAAAGTCAGAGAACGGAGAGGAAGCAGAACCGGCTCCGCAGGAGCCTTCTAACGAACAGAGAATCGAATCCATCCGCAAAAAGCTTTATGAAAACGACGGAACGGTCTCTCTGGACGAAACAGACTTCGGTTTTATCTATGACTCCGTCCAGATCTACCGGAAGTATCTCATGGGAGAGCTCCCGAAGCACAAGAAGGGTTCTGCAGGCTACAAGAAGACAAAGAAGGCTCTGGATATGATTCCGAAAATCAACGCAACCTTCTTTTCCACCATGGTATTCTAGAAAATATTTACAGGGGCTGTATCCCACAGTATTGCCGGGATGCAGCCTTTTTTGCAGCCGGAAAAAAAATACTTTGAAAACCGAAAAAAAAGTGTTGCTTTTTCCCATAGGCCGAGGTATATTCTACTTGAACTTATTATTCGTTTTTATCGTTTCAAAGTTTCAACAACAGAAGCAGCTTATGCCGAAAGCTGCTTCTTTCCTTTGCGGATGTAGTTCAGTGGTAAAACACCGGCTTCCCAAGCCTGAGTTGCGGGTTCGATTCCCGTCATCCGCTCCATTTTTTTAGAAAGGACTGTGGCATTTTTCGCCCCGGTCCTTTTTCTTTTTCCCTTCGCTGAAGGCCGCCGGCGGAACCGGACGTTTTTTCGCTGAAGTCAAAAAAAGCAGCCCCGGCTCCCCGAAGCTGCGCATTTTTCTATTTTCCTTCGTAAGACAGCACGGAAGCCACGTCATAGCCTTCCAGCCGGTCTCTGCCCTTAAGCCCTGCAAGCTCCAGCAAAAAGACGATCTTTACCACCTTTCCCCCCAGGCGCTCAATCAGCTTTACGGCAGCCTCCATGGTTCCTCCCGTGGCCATCAGGTCGTCCACCAGCACCACCCGCTGCCCCGGCGCGATGGAATCCGTATGGATTTCGATCTCCGCAGAGCCGTATTCCAGGTCGTAGGACTGGGAGACGGTCTCTCTCGGAAGCTTGCCCTTTTTGCGGATGGGCACAAAGCCCTTTCCCAGGGCATACGCGATAGGCGCCCCGAAAATAAAGCCCCGGGCCTCTGCTCCCGCCACCACATCACACTCGGTATCCCCGATCAGTGCGGTCATTTCGTCAATGGCCATCCGAAAGCCCTCCGGGCTCTGAATCACCGTGGTGATATCTCTGAAAATGATTCCCTCCTCCGGAAAATCCGGAATCGCTGTTACATAATCCGCTATGGTTTTGCTCATGATCCTGTGCTCCTGTTCTATCCGCATTTTTCACGCTACGTCAGTTCTGCTTTCTGACGATCATGTATTCGTCATACAGGCAGTAATAAGGACAGTCCCGAAAGGTATCCGTCAGGAATTTCTCCATCTCATCCTCATCCAGACTGATATCGCACATATATGTATCGTCAAATTCGTCATAAATGTAGTACATACACGTTTCGCAGTTCGCCTTGCCTCCTGCCATGGTACGAATCACCTCATCTGTCTTTTTCTGTAATCCGGCGGCTCCTGCCGCCACCAACGATTATACTACACAATCCTCCCTTCGGGGAAGGAATTTCCCCAAAGCCCCCATTTCTCCATTTCTTCTGAAATCCGGATGCAGATTTATGTCTTGATGATAAATTAACAATAGCATCTGTCTTTCTGATCACAGAAAATCCGCTGTTTTCCATGATTGCCCCCAAATCTCTTGTTGCGACAAATTATTTGTTAATTTGATAACATAAAAGAGCAAAGGAATGTACCTGCAAAAAAACCTCGAAGGAGTCACGCATGAATCATGACCCCTTCGAGGTTTTCGTTTGTTAATATAATCGAATCTGATTGTAGAAACTCTACTTGATTTCCGAAATCATAATATCACACCCCTGCTGATATGGCAATACCAAAAAATATTTTTTTATCAAATAAAACAAAAAATTATCAGGCATGTTATATTTTCTACACAAATCAGCCCTTCCGGACCCCTGAAAAAAACCGTAAAACAGGCTGCCGCACCCGGGGCAGCCTGCAGGCCGTCCCGGCTTCAGGGGCGGGCAGAGCCCGCGGAACCTCCGGAACGGATTTATGAAATTACATGGTTCGGATTTCTTTTCTGTAAACCCGCACAAACAGGAAGATGGCAAAGAGCAGTCCGAAAATCTCGGCAAAGGGATAGGATGCCCATACACCGTTTACGCCCCAGATTCTTGAAAAGAACCAGGCGGCAGGCAAAATAAAGATTACCTGTCTGAGAAGGCTCATAAGAAGACTGTACACGCCGTAGCCCAGGGCCTGGAAGTATGTAGAGAAGGTGATTCCCACTGCGGCCGGAATAAAGCACAGGCTCAGAAGGCGCATGGCGGATACCCCCATAGCCATCATTTCCTCTCCGGCATCGAACATGGCCATAAGCTGCTGCGGACACGTCTGAAAGACGATGAGGCCCAGGACCATGAACACAACGGCAATCATCAGCGTCAGACCGGTTGCGGACATGAGGCGCTTTCTGTTGCGGGCGCCGTAGTTGTACCCCATAATCGGCATGGCGCCCTGGGTCAGGCCGAAGGTCGGCATAAAGATAAAGCTCTGAAGCCGGAAGTATACCCCCAGCACGGACACCGCCGTAACGGAAAATCCGATGAGGATCATATTCAGGACCATGTTCACAAAGGACGGAATGGCCTGCATGATCATGCCCGGCAGAGCCACCGTATAGATTTCCTTTATGGTTTTCAGGGAGAACTGAAAGTTCCGGAAGGACACGTGGACGTCGCACTTCGTCTTAAAGAAGCACACCAGAATGATGGACATGCCCACCAGCTGACCGATGATGGTGGCGGCGGCAGCTCCCGTAACCCCCATGGCCGGACAGCCGAAGAGTCCGAAGATCATAATCGGGTCCAGAATAATATTGATCACGCAGCCGATCATATTGGAGATCATGGGAATGACCATTTTTCCTGTGGCCTGAAGAATCTTTTCACAGGTTGTCTGCATAAAAATAAAGCAGGAGAAGCACAGCACAATGGTTCCGTAGGAGGTGGCCATATCCACCAGCCCCATATTGTCATCTGCGTACCAGGTGTAAAACGGCCGGGAACAGAAGAACCCGAAGAGAAAGAACACGGCCCAGTTGACCAGCACCAGAAGAAAGCCGTGGGCAGCAGCAGAATCGGCGTCTGCAAAACGCTTTGCCCCCAGTCTCCGGGAAATCAGGGAATTGAGACCTACGCCTGTCCCCACACCGGCTGCAATAATCAGCATCTGAACCGGAAAAACCAGGGTTACGGCAGCCATGGCATCCTCGCTGATCCGGGATACAAAAAAGCTGTCCACGATGTTGTATACCGCCTGAAGCGTCATGGAACAGATGGCCGGAAGCGACATGGTAAGCAGCAGCTTCGGAATGGGCATGGTTCCCATTTTGTTTTCCGGCACTGCGGCTTCCGCTGCAAGGTCCGAAGTTATTTCATTGTTTTCCATGATTATCACCTCCGATCTATCCTATGGAAAAGAACAGCACGTAAAGCAGATTCTGAAGGAACATGACCGGCGGCGTAATGATGTACGACGTCAGCCGGAACACGATCAGAAGCATGAGGAACATAGGGCCCAGCTGATAGAAGCGCCAGTACCAGGTCTTTCGCT
>JBJFFZ010000145.1:0-7550 GCA_051892195.1 Anaerovoracaceae bacterium | reverse complement strand
AGACATCGCCCTTTCACGGCGGTAACTCGGGTTCGATTCCCGATGGGGTCACCAGACAGAGGAATGTTACCTTGGTAGCATTCCTCTTTTTACAATCGTATATTGCATGCGGATATGGTGGAATTGGCAGACACGCAGGTTTTAGGTACCTGTGAGCAATCGTATGGGTTCGAGTCCCTTTATCCGCACCAGCGAAGAATCATCCGAATCGGATCCCTATGTGGAGACCGGTTCGGATTTTTTTTCATTGGGAAACGAGATTTTTCCTTTAAATGAGAGGGTTTCCCTGTAATTGAATGATTCAACTTGAAACTATATGCTTTTTATGTTATGCTGACAACAATGGGATGAACGATCCCGCACAAAATGACGTGAGGAGTGCGAAAATGAAGACAAGGGAAACAATCAATATCGTTTGCTCTGAGCTTGGCACCACAAAAGCACAGCTTGCAAAAAAAATGGGGGTTCACCCGTCGTCTCTGTACCGTAAGCTCGCCAGGGACAGTATGACTTTTGAAGAGCTTCAGAATTGCCTTGAAATGCTGGGTGTTTCCATTGAATTCAGCCTTCGCTATCCCGACGGAAAGGTCCAAAGCTCCAGGGATAATTATGAGAAGGTTCTTGAAAGAATGGAACTGCTGGAAAAGGAACTGGAAGCAGCGAGAAAGGCAGAGGTATTTCAGAAAAAAACTCTGAAAGATCTGCGAACAGAGCTGAACAGTGCGATGGGATATACAGAACTTGGAATACGGCATGTCTCCAGGGCAGAAGAATATCTGGACAAGCTTCAGAAGATTCTGACAGATATGGAGGCGACCATTGCATATACCCTTGGAGAAACGAGAAACGATGATCCGGATGCGGATGATCCGAAGGATATTGAAGCTCTGGCGGGAAAGAGAGTTCTCCTTGTGGATGATCATCAGCTGAATCGGGAGATTATGAAGGAAGTTCTTCTGGAACATGGCCTTCTGGTTGAGGAGGCTCAGAATGGGAGCGACGCCATTGCTTCAGTAAAGGCAAATGAGCCCGGCTACTATCATTTTATTCTGATGGATATTGAAATGCCGGTAATGGACGGATATCAGGCAACCATGAAGATCCGAAGACTTCCAAACCGTATCCGGGCAAACATTCCGATCATTGCTCTTACTGCAGATGCAGATCCTGAGACCCGGGAGAAAGCAACGGTTGTGGGGATGGATGATTACCTTGTAAAACCTGTAAATTCTTCTCGTTTACTGAGAAGTCTGGCTAAATTTCAATAAAAAAGCCATAAATCGAAAATGCGGACCAGCGAAATTTTTTTCTATAAACGCTGGTTGTTTCAGGTATGGAGAGATTCTGAATAAAAGTATAAGGAGAGAACGAATGAGAACGAAGAGAATACTCAGTCTGCTGCTGACTGTTTTTATGACAGTGACAATGCTTGCCGGCTGCGGTAATCAGAATGGAAGTACGGATAATAAGGAACAGGATGGAAGGATTTCCATCAGCATGTACATGTGGGACCGGTCCATGTTTAAGGAATTTACTCCCTGGCTGGAGCAGAAGTTCCCTGATATTGACTTTACATTTATTCAGAGCTACAACACCATGGAATACTATAAGGACCTGCTGAACCGGGGAGAAGACATACCGGACATTATCACCTGCCGCCGGTTCTCTCTGAATGATGCAGCCCCTCTGGCTGATCATCTGATGGATCTCAGTCAGACTGAGGTGGCGGGTACCTTCTACTCAAGCTACCTGGAGGTCAACCGCGAAGAGAGCGGTGCGATCCGGTGGCTGCCAATGTGCGCCGAGGTGGACTCCATCATGGCAAACAAGGATCTGTTCGATCAGTACAATATTCCGCTGCCTACCAATTACTCTGAGTTTGTGGCAGCCATCGATGCCTTTGAGAACGTGGGGATCAAGGGATTCCAGACGGACTGGTATTATGACTATTCCTGTCTGGAAACCATGCAGGGATGCGCCATTCCGGAGCTCATGAGCCTGGAGGGCACCCAGTGGCGGATGGATTATGAAAGTGAAACAGAGGATCATCAGGTGGGTCTGGACGATACGGTCTGGCCCCGGGTATTTGAAAAGTATGAACAGTTTCTGAAAGACGTACGTATAGAGCCCGGTGACGAGGAGCTGCAGTTTACAGCGGTAACCCAGCCATATCTCAACGGGCAGACGGCCATGATCCGCAACACGGCGGCTCTGGCGGACAACGTCACCATAGAGACCGGTCCAAACAGCGTGATCCTTCCATATTTTGGGGAGACCTCGGAGGATAACTGGATTCTGACCTACCCTATGTGCCAGCTGGCTGTTTCCAGCAGTGTGGAAAAGGATGAGGCAAAGAAAAAAGCCGTCATGGAGGTTCTGAATGCTGTCTTCAGTGAGGAAGGGCAGAAAGCCGTTGCCGCCGGCACCTCTGTGCTGTCCTATAACAAGGGCGTAAATATTTCCGCATCTCCCGCTCTGGATCTGGTGCAGGAATATATCGACAGCAATCACCTGTATATGCGCCTGGCCTCTACAGAGGTCTTTGCAATCTCTCAGGATGTGGCTCACAAGATGATGACCGGCGAATACGATGCCGCGAGGGCCTACGATGCGTTTAATTCTCAGATCATCAGCTATGTGGACCCGGAAGCAGAGGAAATTCTGTTTGAACAGAAAAATGCGTATTCCAATGATTTCGGTGAACACGGCAGCGCTGCAGCCTCCTCAATGATGAACACCCTGCGGGCGGCTTTTGATGATGAGATCGCCGTGGGTTATTCTCCGGTGGCCAGCACCTCGATCTACAAGGGAACCTACACCCTGCAGCAGGCCAAGTGGGTTCTGACTGCAAGAAACGCCATCTACCGGGGCGAATACACCGGCGAAGAGGTTCGCCGGATTATGGAATGGCTGGTAAACGTGAAGGAGGACGGCTCCAATCCGATCCTTCATCGGAATTTCATGCCTGTTACCAGCGGAATGGAGTATATTGTCACTGAAAGTGAGCGCGGGAAATTTACTCTGGAGGACATCACCGTGGGAGGGAAGCCTCTGGATGACAATGCTGTCTACACCGTGCTGCTGGTAGGTGCGGACACCTTTATGGAGCATGAGACTTTCTGCAACTGTCCGATGCCGGAGGATCTGAAGGCGAAACGGGAAGCGTACCTGGTCAACGATTTTTCAAGCCAGGAGTGTATGCAGGAAGCCCTTGAGAAGACAAAACAGTTCCTGGAGCCTTCGGAATATGTAACCATTCTTCCGGAGAAATAAAGAATGTGAAATCAGTTTGAAAGGAGGGCAGCGCTATGAAAAAGCGACTGACTGCCCTGCTGCTGGTACTCGTGCTGGCAGCAGGTGTGACGCGGGCCGGTTTTGTCTATTTCGGCTTTGTGTCACGGACGATTTATGAAGAAAGCACTGCCCACCTTGTTGAAATCTTTCATCAGGCGAATCAGACGCTGTACAATATGGTTTCTGTCAACTGGAGCCGGATGCGGATGTGGGCGCCTTATCTTGAGGCGGCCGAAAGCGAGGCAGATATTGCAGCCTATGTAAATCAGGCCCGGGAGGAAAGCAATTTCACGGATTTCTGCTTTATTTCACGGGATGGAGATTATGTCACACTGGAAGGAAAACAGGGGTATCTGGATCTGCGGAAGCAGCTTTCTGCTTTGATTCTGGATCGTCAGCCTGTGGTGGTCAATTCCGTTGTACCGGATCAGCCTGAGATCATGGTTTTTGCGATTCCTGTCAGCAAGGGAAATTATGGCGGTTTTGATTATGAGGCAATTGCCATTACATACAATAACTCCGATATGGTGGAGGCCTTAAAAATATCAGCCTTTGACGGACAGGCCAGCACCTTTGCGGTTCTGCCTGACGGACGTGTCGTGGTGGACAACGGCAGCGAGAATATGCAGAATACATATAATTTTCTGGCACTTCTGGAAAATTCAAGCAACCTTACAGATCAGGAAATTGAGGCTCTGCACAGGGATTTTCTCTCCGGGGGTTCCGGGGAACTGGTGTTAGAGCTGGATGGCAGGGATTATTATTTAGTCTATGAACCTGCGGATTTTCAGGACTGGATGGTTCTGGGGGCGGTGCCTGCAGATGTGGTCAATGCCAGTATGAACAAGCTTCAGTCCGTTACTGTTTTTGTGGTATCACTGATTATCATAGGGCTTGCCGCCGTACTACTTCTTTTGGTCGTTCTGCAGAACCGGCAGAAGCTGAAGCGGAAGGACAGCGAGCTGCTGGCCAGAGACGAGCTCTTTTCCAAGCTGTCTATCAATGTGGATGATGTGTTCCTGATGCTGGATGCAAAAAAACTCCGGGTGGATTATGCCAGCCCCAACATCGAAAAGCTTCTGGGGATTTCCGAGGCGCAGGTGCGCGGGGAAGTCCATGTGCTTGAGCAGATGCTCAAGGGCGGGGAAGAGGTTCATGTTCTGGACTATCTTTCGGAAATTCAGCCGGGACAGCAGCTGGAATGGGACAGAGAATACGTGCATCAGACCACCGGAGAGGTTCGCTGGTTCCATGTCATCGCATTCTGCAGCGAGATTCAGGGAGAAACAAAATACATTCTGGATCTGTCTGACCGCACCAGCGACAGAAAGATCAATCAGGCTCTGGAGGATGCCGTACGCACTGCGGAAAATGCAAATCAGGCGAAGACCACCTTCCTGAACAACATGTCTCATGACATCCGGACGCCGATGAACGCCATTATCGGATTTACCAATATCGGGCTGAAACAGAATCCTTCGCCGGAGCTGAAGAACTGTCTTGAAAAGATCAGCAACAGCTCGGAGCATCTGCTGACGCTCATCAATGATGTGCTGGATATCAGCCGTATTGAAAGCGGAAAAATAAAGTTTGCTCCTGTCCCTGTGGACATTATTGCGGTGGCAGACACGGTGCTCAGCATTATGCACGGTTTTCTGGCAAACCGCAACATTACCTTCCTGACAAAGCTTGAAGAACTGCAGACTCCGTTTGTGCTTGCAGATCCCGTGCGCATCCGGGAGGTGCTGGTGAATATTCTGGGAAATGCCGTAAAATTTACGGAGGATGGGGGCACCATCACCTTTGAAGCCAGCTATGATCCGGGAGAAGACAGCAGGCATATTGTTGTGCAGTACCGGATCTCCGATACGGGTGTAGGCATGAGCGAAGAGTTCATAGAGCATATCTTCGACGAGTTTTCTCAGGAGGAGAACAGCGCCCGGACGCAGTACCAGGGGACGGGCCTTGGTATGGCCATTACAAAGCGGTATGTGGATCTGATGGGCGGCACCATTACTGTGGAGAGTGAAAAAGGCAGAGGTTCTACCTTCATCGTAGCGCTTCCGATGGAGCTTACGGATGAAAGCTGCGTTCAGAAGCAGGATACGCATCCGGGAGATGCGGAACTCATGGGAGTAAAAATCCTCATGGCAGAGGATAATGATCTGAATGCAGAAATCGCCATGGTTCAGCTGGAGGAGCTGGGTCTGCAGGTGACCAGAGCGGTCCACGGCGGCGAAGCGGTAAAAATCTTTGCCCAGAATCCGCCGGATACCTTTGATCTGATCTTTATGGACATTATGATGCCGGAAATGAACGGTTATGAAGCTACTGCGGCAATCCGGACCATGCAGGACCGCCCGGATGCCCGCAGCATTCCGATTATTGCCATGACGGCCAACGCATTTGCAGAGGATGTTCAGGCGTCGCTGGACGCCGGAATGAACGGACATATCGCCAAACCGATTGTGATGGACGAGGTGGTCAAGGCCATTGTGCGGAATATCCGGAGATAGCCAGAAAAAATGCAGGGTTCTGATATTCCGATGAAAAACCCTGCACAGGCGGATGCCGGGCATCCGGTACAGAGGCAGTATTTATTCGATTCTGAACAGGAAAAAACAAGAGAGACGGTATTATGGAACATTGCGGACAAAACCGGGTATATCAGCAATATATAGATGATACAGTGGAACGATTCAGCCATCTTTCCCTTTTTATTGCGGTTGGAGAGCTGTGCCTGATGGTGCTGGATTTTCTCAGCGGATTTTTTGAAAAGACAGATTTGAATTACCTCAATCTGCTGGGGGAGATTCTGATTATCGGCAGTTCGTCTCTGGTGTATCTGTACTGCAGGGCCATAAAGAAGAAAAAGGATTACGTGACTGCAGATAAGGTCCGGATGATTGTGGTCTATCGGTCAGCCATTATCATTGCCGTTCTTCTGTTCATTTTTACGGATATTTACGTCCGGCACAAGGCCATCGGCGCTTATCTGGTGTTTCTGTTTGTGCTGCAGCTGACTCCGTCGTATTATGCGCGGACAAACTGGCTGCAGTTTCTCATGATTGGCCTGGTGACGGTTGCGGAGTACATGTACTTTGTTTCAAGAAAGCCCAACACACTGTTTGCGACACTGATTATTTTTGTATGCTTTGCCATTTCCACAGACTATCTGCGGAAGTATTTTATCCGGCAGCTGGAAAACCATTTTCTTGCGGAATACAACAGCCGGCGGTACAGAAAGCTTTCCCTTCATACCATTATGGCGCTGTCGGAAGCAGTAGAGGCAAAGGATCCATACACGAAGGGGCATTCCCAGAGGGTCGCCGAGTATTCCAGAGCCATTGCACAGAAAATGGGATACACGGAAAGGGAGCTTCGGGAAGTATACTTCATTGCCCTTATGCATGATATCGGAAAAATCGGAGTGCCGGACGCTGTGATCAATAAGACGGACAGGCTTACGGACAGGGAATTTGAAGAAATCAAAAAACATCCCGCAAAAGGATATGACATTCTCAGACAGATCACAGAGCTTCCGGGAATCAGTGAAGGCGCAAGATGGCATCATGAACGGTGGGACGGAAAGGGGTATCCGGACGGTCTCAGGGAGACGGAAATTCCGCAGATTGCGCGAATCATTGCTGTTGCCGATGCATACGACGCCATGACCTCAAACCGGAGCTACCGGAATGCGCTGCCTCAGGAGGCGGCCCGCAGACAGATCGAGGAGAATGCCGGCACCCAGTTTGACCCGGATATGGCTGCAATCATGCTGCAGCTGATTGACAGTGACACATCGTACGGAATGCATGAATAGGTATGTGAATCCCCGGAAGTGGAGCGGCGCTCCGCGGCCGGGGCAGTTTTTTTGATTTATTGATATCAGAACCGCCGGGCAGAACCGGGCACCATCGTTATGGTCTGTTATCTGTGACAAAACGCTGGAGGGGGAGTCTCGCCTGGGGTGATGGGAGCTCCATGTCGCTTCGGTATGTAATCTGGTTTCCGGTATACTGGTATCCTCCGTCTTCTGTGAGCCGGATCGTCACCTCATGAACAAAAAGCGGATCTGCATGGTAGTCCGGGCAGATTACGCTGACCACCAGCCGGATCGTATGCCGGTCAGGCCTTTTGCATTCTGTAACCTCCGGGATCAGGGAAGGGTAATACAGAACATTGTCGCATTCAATGTCCTGCCATGGATAACTGTCATCCGCTGCATCATACAATGCCTTCCTGCGGAATTCATC
>JBJFFZ010000144.1:0-7742 GCA_051892195.1 Anaerovoracaceae bacterium | reverse complement strand
ATCTCCTGGGCTTCCGGAACAGGGACAGCGGCCACGCCATCGAAAATGTTGTATATTTCGAATTGCTTCGCAGAGGCTATGACGTGGCTGTGGGCAAGGTAGGTAATGCAGAAGTGGACTTTATCGCCACCAGGATAGACGAGAAGCTGTATGTGCAGGTCACAGAATCTATGGTAAGCGAGGATGTCCGGCGCAGAGAATTGGCACCGCTGCAGAAGATCAATGACAACTACGAGAAAATCGTGTTGTCACTGGATACCGGTCTGGACGCATCCTACGACGGAATTAAATCGCTGAATCTGATCAATTGGCTAATTGGAAAAGCATAAACGCAAGGAGAACTCGCAGTTAAATCTGTGAGTTTTTCTTTTCGCTGTCAGGTTCGCCTGACGGTGCGGGCAGGTGCCCGCGGGATCGGGGCTTTGGGTTGGAGGCTGAAAATGGTATAATGCATGCAGGAAAAGAAAGTTACTGCGGTGGAATGGAAAAGGAGTGGGGGAAAGGAAGTCCATGAGAAGGAACCGGATAAAAAATGGAATCATATTTCTGACGTTTGTGGCGGCCATCGGAACGGTGTGCAGTCTTGTGCTGTGGGCGTTTCTGTTTCTGGTAAATATGGGGACGGAGCTGCTGTGGGAATTTTTACCGGAAAAGACAGGAGGATTTGCGGCGTACCCGGTGATCGTGTGCGCGGTGGGAGGGCTGATGATCGGCCTTTTTCGGAAAAGATACGGGGATTATCCTCAGGGAATGATGGAAGTTTTTGGAACGTTAAAGAAGAACGGAACGTACCCTTACAGGAAAATCCGGGTTCTGTTCGTGGCGGCGCTCCTTCCTCTGATCCTTGGAAGCAGCGTTGGCCCGGAGGCGGGCATGGTGGGAATTATTACGGCTCTTTGCTGCTGGGCAGGGGAGAACCTGCGATTTGCAGGAACCCAGAGCGCAAAGTATTCGGAAATCGGGGCTTCCGTTTCCCTGTCCCTGATTTTTCACTCGCCCCTTTTTGGACTGCTTCATATGGAAGAAGGAAAAACGGGAGAGGCGGAAGGGGATTCTATTTCCCGGGGAGAGCGTGTTGTGATTTATGTTGCTGCAACCGCCGCTGCCCTTGGGGTGTTCCGGCTTTTAAATACATATCTGTATGACGTGTCCATGGGATTTCCTTCTTTTGAGACGGCCCTTCCGGAAGGTCTGGATTACGCTGTCATGTTTCTGTATATTGCTGCAGGTATCCTGCTTGCACTGTTTTTCGAGGTGACGGAGAAGGGCTTTGCAGTCCTTTCCGGCAAGCTGCCTCCGGTTGCAGGGGAAGTGCTTGCAGGCACGGTGCTTGGAATCATCGTGATGGTCCTTCCGGTGGTGCAGTTTTCAGGGGAACATCAGATGGGGGTTCTGATTGCGGATTACATGCTGTACCCGGCAGCGGGAATGATGGGCATCGCGTTTTTGAAGATCCTCATGACAAACATGTGCATTCAGCTGGGATTAAAAGGGGGACATTTCTTTCCGCTTATTTTTGCCGCGGTCTGCATGGGCTATGGAATGGCATTAACCATCTGGCCCGGCGCAGAATCTCATGCGGCTTTTGCCGCCGCCGTTACAACGGCCTCTACACTGGGGTTCACCATGCGAAAACCCATTGCCGTCACCATGCTCCTGTTTTTGTGCTTCCCGGTGCGAATGGTCTTCTGGATCGTTTTTGCAGCGGCCATTGCATCCTGGCTTGCAGGAATGATTCTGAACGAATCTCCTTCAGCAGCGCAGGCTCTGCCTGCAGATGGGTCGCCAGAGGCGACGTCACCTGAGGAGAGATGATTCATGGGAAACAGCAGAGAAACAGTTTTTTCAGGCATTCTATGTATCGTTCTTGTATTGCTTGCGGGCGCTGTGCGTCTGGCGGGATACTGTTACGGCACATTTTCTGTTAATACTGCAATTTGTGCATTATTTACCGGTGCAGCGTTTATCTGGATATATCAGCTCAGGAGACGTATTCTTCAGCCCGAAAGAAGAAGGTATTTTGTGATGATTGCTGTTATGATTATTTTCTGGGTAATGATCAGAACGGTCAAATACGAGCTGGTTTGGTCGTCTCAGGCAATCACACGATATCTGTGGTATATGTATTATGTACCGCAGACTTTTATTGCCCTGCTTATGCTCTTTTCGGTGATTTACATCGGCAAACCGTATGACTGGAAAATAGACAAAAGGTGGAAACTGATGTACATACCTGCTTTTATGATTTCCGCAGGGGTAGTGACCAACGATTTGCATCAGCAGGCATTCCGCTTTACCGAAAGACTTGATCAATGGCACGACGGCCCTTATCATCATGGACCTGTATATTTCGCATCAGTGATATGGCTTGCAGTAATGTTTGCTGCAATACTCACCGTGGTTTTCATCAGGTGCGCCGTTCGGCAAAACAGGAAGAAAATATGGATTCCAATGATCCCTGTTGCAGTGGGAGCATTGTATCTGGTCATGTTTTTCATCGATCAGGATAATATTTTTGCCCGGGTTTACAGAGTTCCGGAGCTTGTATGTTTTGTATTTGCCGCTTTCCTTGAATGTCTCATTGATTCCCGTCTGATTCCGTCCAATGATAATTATGACAGGCTGTGGGCGGTCTCCACTACCGGTACAGGCATCATGGACAGAGATGGCAATGTACAATATCGTTCATGCAACAGCCAGGCTGTCACCCTGGATCAGGTAAAGATGGCCAAAGAGGACACCCTGCTTCTGAACGGCGGGAATACCCAGCTGAGAAGCCATGCGGTAAACGGCGGCTATGGCTACTGGTTTAAAGATGTAACCGAAATCAATCGTCTGAATAAAGAACTGGAGGATATGGGCGATCTGCTGAATGAAGAAAATGCCATGCTCAAAGCAGAGAACGAGCTTGCCGAAAAGCAAAGCAGCATACGTCAGCAGAACGACCTGTACAAAAGCATCAATGAGGGTGTCAGAGTTCAGCTTGACAGGCTTGATGCGCTTCTGAAACATCCGCCTCAGGATGAGATGGAATTTGAACGGATGATGAAATATGCATGTATCCTCAATACGTATGTGAAACGCCACTCAAATATGCAGCTGGTTTTTGGGAAAGACGGGTGGCTTAGCAGTGAAGAATTGCGGTTGGCTGTCTCTGAATCCATGGAATATGTACGATTGTATGGGATAAAGGCACATGCTTCCTTCAGCGGAGCGTGTGAGATGGGTGGAAGGCAGATCCTGGCCGCATATGAGGTGTATGAAGCGGTGCTGGAAATGGGAATGCCTGATGCAGATGCCCTGTTTGTCGATATTGTGTCGGGCAGCGGCAATCTGACGGTGCGCATGGAGATGAACAACCCCACAGCCTTGCTGCCGGATCAGCTTTGGGGCGATGCTCTTGCTGAGCTTGGCGGCAGTCTGAAAGTTGAAGCAGAGGATTCCACGGAATACATTTATCTGATTCTGCCGACGGGAGGTGGATGCAGATGATGCGTTTCGGGAATCTGCCGGTGAATGTGCAGGAAGCTTTTGGTATATGTACTCTGCCGCTGCTTGCAGCTGCGCTGTTTCTTCTGGTGACCATATGCTTTGCACGTATGAAGCACACCTATACTGCCGCTGCTGTACTTGTTTTATGCGCTTCTATGTTTATGCTGCAGGGGTTCTGCGATATTTGCGTACACTATGAAGTGCCCGAAGTATATACTTTTTTTTCTGCTGTAATCTGCAGAATACCGTGGATTGCAGTCTTCCTGATACTGTGCGGTATCGCTGCCGCTGAAATAATGCTTCTGATAAAAACCGGCAAAGAAAAAAAGCAGATGATCTCCCCGGATGCGTTCAGAGAGAATCTGAATGCTATGGAGGATGGTGTGTGCTTTTTTGACGAATCAGGGCAGCCGCTGCTGGTAAATGAACGCATGAACAGAATAAGCAGTATGCTTATGGGCAGCGAGATTCTCAACGGAGAAAGTTTCTGGAATTTTCTATCAGAAGAAGCCATATCTGGGGACTTTGATGTAATACAACGTAAGCCTGTAATGATGGTTAAGACCGCGGATGACTGCGTATGGAATTTCAGGAAAAATGAACTGAAAACGGGAAAGTATACCGTTTTTGAAATAATTGCATATGATGTTACGGCACAGTATCATCTGCTTCAGCTTCTTGATGAGAAGATAAAAAGACTGGCTGCTGTGAACGAGCGCCTCAGAGAATACGGTACCCAGATTGATAAGGTAATAAGGGAGAGAGAAATTCTTTCGGCAAAAATAAAGGTTCACAATGAAGCGGGGCGTACACTTATGGCATTCCGTGCGTATCTGGAGCAGCCGAAGCATGAGAGAAATCGGGAAAAACTGCTGTCTTTGTGGAGGTATAATCTGGCGGTCATGAGGAACGATCTTGAACCGCAGCAGCAGAGTAATGAATGGGAACTGCTGCTGGATGCAGCCGAGGCTGTTGATGTTGAGATTGTATTGAATGGTGAGCTGCCTGAAGATGAGACCGTAAGAAAGGCTGTCATATCGGCTGTTCATGAATGCCTGACCAATACGGTCAGGCATGCAGGCGGAAAGCGGCTTGATGTAGATATTGTGTCTGAAAAGACTGTTGTTGTCAGCATCACAAATACCGGTGCGGCACCTTCAGGCGAAATACAGGAAACCGGAGGTCTCGTAAACCTGAGAAGTATGGTAGACGCTGCAGGTGGAACTATGACGATATTGAGCAGACCGCGTTTTAAGCTGCAGCTGGAGTTTGTACAAGAGGAAGTGAAATGAAAAAAACGAGGGTGATGATCGTTGACGACCAGTTCATATCAAGAAAATTCTTTGAAATGTATATCGAGTCTTCCGACAGATATGAGGTTGCATTTTCAGTGGAATCAGCTGCTTTTGCTGATATCTACGTGCTGAAAGAAAACATTGATCTGGTCATAATGGATATACTGATGAATGACGGATCAAATGGTCTCAGCGCTGCAGAAAGGATAAAAAAGAACAGTCCCGATACCAGAATCATCGCTGTTACATCGATGCCGGAGCCTTCGTGGCTGTGCAGAGCGCGCAGTATAGGAGTGGACAGCTTCTGGTATAAGGAGGCATCAAAGGAAACCATCATAGATGTGATGGACAGAACAATGATGGGAGAATCTGTTTATCCTGACAGTGCCCCTGAAACCAATATCGGGATGGCAAAAAGCTCGGAGCTGACAGAACGGGAACTGGAGGTGCTCAAACTGATCACCACAGGCATTCCAAATGCAGCTATCGCAAGGCAGCTTGGGATTTCGGAAAACACCGTAAAAAATCATATACATAACATGCTTGAAAAAACAGGCTGCAGTAATCGTACCGAGCTGGCCATAGAAGCCAGAGTCAGCGGAATTGCGGTGAAAATTGATTGATATAGTCTGTTTGGTTCATGCTTTTGTCCACTGAAGATGATATAATCCCATGATTAAAGATTTTTTAGCCTGATTAACAGCTTTTGAATTAAGGGACAAAACCGGGGGATACATAAATGCAGAATGATAGCAGAAGCAGGAAATATATAAAAAGTGTTTTTTTTGTAGTTTTTTTTGCGTGCATATTTTGTGCAACCACTGCTGCAGCCTTTGCAACTTCCGGTAAAATCGATGTTTCACCGGACAATTCGGCGTGTATTCCTGTCATATACGGGGTTGCATGCTCCGTATCGCTGATCCTGCTGATATGTCAGTGCTGTCTTATCAGGGATAAGGATGCACGACTCAATATGCTTTTCGTTTCTGTGTTTGTATGCAATACAGGATATTTTGCACTGTCCCTTTCCAGGACACTGGAAGAAGCTCTGCTTGCCAACAGAATCGCTTATCTGGGATCTGTATTTCTCGTTTTTTTCATGCTTGTGATTATTGTAAGGATATGCAATATCCGTTGCCCTCGATGGCTTTATGCAGTGTTTTTGTGTATAAGCATCGGGGTTTTTATTATCGCTGCAAGCGGCGGCTACTGCGGGTGGTATTATGAAAGTGTTTCTTTTGAGATAATCAACGGTGTTTCAAGACTCATAAAAGAGTATGGCCCCCTGCACTGGGTTTATTATGCATATCTCCTGATATATTTTCTCCTCATGATTGCTGCAATCGTTTATTCTCTTGTGCGCAAAACGATTGCTTCCTATAAATATGCTATGTTTTTGGCGGCTGTTGTATTGGGCAATATAGGAATATGGCTTATCGAGCAGCTGATCGATATGGGGTTTGAATTCCTGTCGGTTTCCTATGCTATTTCTGAAATGCTGCTGCTTCTCCTGTATGGAATAATACAGGATTATTCCACCGGAAAAGTCGATATTTCTGAGCCGTTTGGTGCTATGGATACTATGGGCATCACAGAAACACAGCCGAACCACGATGAAGAATCGAAATTTGCCGGTTACAGTTTCAGTTTTGTAATCAGCTGCATTCCTCAGATTGAACTTCTGACTTCCCGTGAGATGGAGGTATTTGAGGGTATTCTTAAGAATATGAGAAGAAAGGATATTGCCGATGATCTTGGAGTTACTGAGCATACGGTAAAAAAGCACACGTCTCATATCTTTGAGAAGCTGGAAGTGTCCAGCAGAAGAGAACTTTTCGAGAAGCTCCGTAAAATGTAGGTGTCGAGTAAAACGATCTTATTCTTTCTGCATTGCATCCTGTCTTGCAGGAATGATTCTGAAAGAAACGCCGTCAGCAGCGCAGGCCCTGCCTGCAGAGGGGTCGCCAGAGGCGACGTCACCTGAGGAACAGTGATTGGCAGGAATGTTTTTTACCTCCAGAAAATGGAGAACAATATCGATAAAATTTGTTGCAAAAGCAACAGAAAAACATGTTTTCGTATCGTACCATTACCGCAGTACTTCTGAAGCAGGCGCTGCGGCAGAAGGACTCACACAACACACCTATGGAGGAAATAAGGACATGATAAGAACCATTATTCATATTGATGAGGAGAAGTGCAACGGCTGCGGCATCTGTGCAACGGCCTGTCACGAAGGAGCCATTGAAATCATCGACGGAAAGGCAAAGCTGGTGCGGGAACACTTCTGCGACGGACTGGGGGACTGTCTGCCGGGCTGCCCGACGGGAGCCATCACCTTTGAAGAGCGGGAGGCTCCGGCGTATGATGAAGACGCTGTGATGGCGGCAAAACAGGAGAAGATGCAGGGGCAGGGCGTGAAGGCGCTTCAGAACTGGCCGGTACAGATCAAGCTGGCGCCGGTGCAGGCACCGTATTTTGACGGAGCAAAGCTTTTAATCGCTGCAGACTGCAGCGCCTATGCCTGCGCATCCTTTCATCGGGATTTTGTAAAAGGCAGGGTGACCCTGATCGGCTGTCCGAAGCTGGATGCTGAGGATTACAGCGAGAAGCTGACCGCAATCATTGCAGAAAACCACATTCAGAGCGTGACCATCGTCCGCATGGAGGTTCCGTGCTGCGGCGGACTTGCGATGGCGGCAAAGAAAGCCCTGCAGGCAAGCGGAAAGTTTCTTCCATGGCAGGTTGTAACCATCTCCATTGACGGAAAAGTGCTGGAATGATTATCCGAATATTCATAAATATCCAAGTGTGAATCAATCATAGAAAGGTGCCGGCGCCCGCGCCGGACCGCAGAGTGTACCAGATCAGAGATCTGGGCAGAGGCGCAGTAGATTCCAATCCGGCTGAAGCCGGGGAATCCTTGCGTCGAAACTGCGCGCCAGATCAGAGATC
>JBJFFZ010000143.1:0-29657 GCA_051892195.1 Anaerovoracaceae bacterium | reverse complement strand
CGTCGCAGCCCGGCGGGAGGCTTCAGGGGCAGTCGGAGACTGCGTATTTTGGGACGGCCCGGCGGTGCAGTGACCGGAAGAAGAGAAGGTGGAAGGCGGCGGTTGGTACGGTTTTTTGCCGGAAAATATTACAGTAAAGGCTGGTGACAGGATATGCAGGAATTATACAGGCATGTGAATGAGATCAATGAGCTGCTGGAGCGGTACGGTGTGCGCTTCGGGATTTATAAGAACGGGGAATTTAAGGAGCAGCTGTTTCCCTTTGACCCTATTCCGAGGATTATAACGAAGAAGGAGTTTGATGAGATCGAGTACGGCCTGAAGCAGCGGGTGACGGCACTGAATCTGTTTCTTGAGGATGTTTACGGAGACAAGAAGATTATTAAAGACGGGGTGATTCCTCCGGAGTTTGTTTATTCTTCCTCCGGTTATATGCCGGAATGCGAGGGAGTGAAGGCTCCGAAAGGGATTGCGAGCCATATTTCAGGAATCGATCTGGTGCAGGGAAAGGACGGGAAATGGTATATTCTGGAGGACAATCTCAGGATTCCTTCCGGTGCCTCCTATCCGCTGATTGCCAGGGATCTGTGCCGGTGGTCCAGTCCGGAAACCTTCCGGGAAAACGCTGTGGCGGACAACCGGGATTATGCCAGGCTCCTGCGAAATACCATGGATTATGTAAACACCGGAGGGCTGAATGTCATCCTGACACCGGGCCGGTACAATGCGGCGTACTTTGAGCACTCGTACCTTGCAGAGCGCACCGGGGCCATTCTCGTTTCCAACAATGAGCTGTGCGTGGAATACGACAGGGTATACCTGAAGACGGCTCTGGGGAACCAGCGGGTGGGGGCCATTTACCGGAGGACCTCTGACGAATACCTGGACCCTATGGCTTTTAACGAGGAATCGGTCATCGGGGTGCCGGGGCTTTACGAGGCATACCGGAAGGGCAATGTGGCCATTCTCAATTCACCGGGCAACGGAGTTGCCGACGACAAGGGCATTTATTATTTTGTTCCGAAGATGGTGAAGTATTATCTGGGGGAGGATTGCAGAACCAACAACGCACCGACGTATCTGCCGTACTACAGGGAAGACATGGAATATGTCCTGGAGCATTTTGACCAGCTGGTGATAAAGGATGTGGCCGAAGCCGGAGGTTATGGAGTGGTCTTTGGCAATACCCTTACAAAAGAAAAGAAAGGGGAATTTATCGAAAGCATTAAAAACGAGCCCCGACGGTTTATCGCCCAGGAGGTCATCGATTTTGTAGATCTGGATATTCTTGATCTGGACGGAAAGACTCCGATTCCGCGGAAGGCGGACCTGCGGGCCTTTGTGCTGTCTGCAGAGGATGTGACTGTGTGGAAAAGCGGTCTCACCAGATTTTCCCGGAATCCGGATTCGTTTATTGTCAACTCGTCACAGGGAGGAGGTTTTAAGGACACATGGGTACTATCACGGTAGCAAGACTGGACAATCTTTACTGGCTGGGCAGATACATCGAGCGGGTGTATCAGTCCATACGGCTTTATATGCTGGGCTACGACAAAATGATCGATGCAGATGAGAAATATTATGTGACCATCTGCGAGAAGCTTGGAATCACCGATACCTACGGATCCAAGGAGGCCTTTATCCGCAGCTTTGCATTCAACGAGGAGGATCCCGCTTCCATTGCGGCAAATATCACAAGAGCCTATGACAACGCCATGGTCATGCGGGACGAGATTTCTTCCAATGCACTGTCCTATGTCCATCTGATTATGGCAGAGCTCCGGAAGGCAGCTGCAAGCGATGCTCCGATGATGAACATGCAGCGGATTCTTGACCTCATCCTTGCCTTCTGGGGCAGCCTGGATGACGAGGTGGACGATGAGGCCATCCGAAACGCCGTAAAAGCAGGAAAGCGCATCGAACGTCTGGATCTGTTTGTCCGCTTCAGAAAACCCCGGGAAGAGCTGGTGCGGGAAGCAAACCGTCTCCTGCACCGCATCGGTACCACAAGCCTGAAGTACAACCGGTCGGCACTGATGCATGTGGCTGCCATGGTGGAGGATGATCCCGTAAACTACGAGGAGCTTCTGCCTATGATCTGGAAGATTGTGTAAATCATGAGATTGAAATTTTCCTACGAAACGGAAATCCGGTTTTCCGGCCCTGTGGAGGAGCACCACTATGCCCTCATGTGTCTGCCGAGAGAAACCGCGTCCCAGCAGGTTCTGTCATGGACTCTTTCTGTGGAGCCGGAATCCCGCCGGATCACCGGCCCGGACCCCGGAAAATCCGGAGAAACGGAAACCGACTTTTTCGGTAACAGCCGCATCCGCGGCTGCCTGAAGGAACCCCACAGCTTCTTTCGCGTAAAGCTTCAGGGCGCAGTACGAACCGGCCTTGCTCTTTACGACGAATACCAGACAGAGGACCTTGTAATTTACACAGTTCCGTCCAGATATACAGCAGCCGGGCCCCGGCTGCGGGCCCTTTGCCGGGACGTGCAGCAGGCGCTGCGGCAGACCTGCTGCGCAGGAGCGGAGGAGGAAATCCCTCCTTACGATGCGGCTCTTCATGTCATGCACCTTGTATACAGCCGCATGACCTACCGGCCCGGCGTCACCGCCGTCAGGACAACCGCCGAGGAGGCCCTTGCGGGAGGCATGGGTGTCTGTCAGGATTATGCCCATATTATGATTGCCCTTCTCAGGCTTCTTGGAATCCCTGCCCGGTATGCGGCAGGCATGATGGAGGGGGAAGGCGAAAGCCACGGCTGGGCCGAGGTCAACTGCCGGGGATACTGGTACGGCTTTGACCCCGCAAACAACCTTCTCGTCAATGACCGGTATATCAAAATCTCCCACGGAAGAGACGCAGGGGACTGCAGAATCAGCCGGGGCGTTTTCCGAAATCCCACCGTACAGGAGCAGTCTGTGCGGGTTTTCGTGAGCCCGCAGAATCTGCAGGAACAGTGAAGACCTTTTCCGAGGGACCTGGCGCAGCAGGAACCTGCGGAGACAACATCGGAAACAATCTGAAGAACAGACAGAAACAGAAGAAATATGGAATGAATATGAATGGAGGAAAGGAATTATGATTGAAACGGTCGTATCCGTAGAGCTGCCGGTGGATGAAAGGCTTCTGATCCGCAAGCAGCGGATTCTACCCATCCGGCCTCTTACAGGCAGCGAAAAACGGATCAGTATCGTCACAGGAACCCACGGCGATGAGCTGGAAGGCCAGTATGTGTGCTACGAGGTGGGCAGAATCATTAACGAAAACAGGCAGCATCTGAAAGGAATTGTTGATCTATATCCCGCCCTGAATCCTCTTGGAATCGCATCCATCACAAGAGGAATTCCGGGCTTTGACCTTGATATGAACCGGATTTTTCCGGGTGCCGAGGACGGCACCATGTCCGAGCATGTGGCATCGCGCATTGTAAAGGAGCTGACGGGCTCGGATATCTGCATTGACATTCACGCATCAAACATCTATCTCACGGAAGTGCCCCAGGTGCGCATCTCAGAGCAGACCGCCCAGAGGCTGGTGCCCCTTGCAAAGCATCTCAACGTGGATTTCATCTGGGTGCACAGCGCCGCCACCGTTCTTGAGGCAACCCTCGCCCATACCATGAATGCCGCCGGTGTCCCTACGCTGGTGGTGGAAATGGGCGTAGGCATGCGGATTACAGAAAGCTACTGCCGTCAGCTTACCGCAGGAATCTTCAATCTCATGAGCAAAATGGGCATCTGGGACGGAGAAACCACAGAGCCCAGAACCCCGCTCATATCCACAGACCCTGCCGATGTAAGCTTTATCAACGCCTCCGCCGCCGGTATCTTTGTTCCCCGGGTTTCCCACAACACCAGGGTAAAAAGCGGAGAGCTCATGGGAGAAATCGTGGATCCCCTCCGATCCGAGGTGCTGGATTCCATTTATGCTCCCTGCGACGGACTGGTATTTACCATACGGGAATTTCCAGTCGTGGATGAAGGTTCGCTGATTGCAAGAATCCTGGGAGGTGACGCCAGATGAAAAAGGAACTGATCTATGAGCTGAAATCCGTCTATCGGGACACCATGACCATTACGGGCTTTCGCTTTGGAAGCGGAGAGCCCTCCGCAGTGATTCTGGGGGGCATGCGCGGAAACGAGCTTCAGCAGGTTTTCATCTGCTCACAGCTGGTAAGAAAGCTGAAGGAGCTGGAAAACCAGGGCAGGGTCAGACAGGGAAAATCCGTTCTGGTGATTCCCTTTGTAAACCCGTACTCCATCAACATCCAGAAGCGCTTCTGGCAGACGGACAACACCGACATCAACCGCATGTTTCCGGGCTATGACAGGGGGGAGACCACCCAGCGCATTGCAGCAGGCGTCTTTGAGGCCATTAAGGATTTCCGGTACGGCATCCATTTCACCAGCAACTACATTTCCGGCAGCTTTGTGCCCCACGTGCGCATTATGAAAACCGGTTATGAGGACGTAGAGGCCGCAAAAGCCTTCGGCCTGCCTTATGTGAGCCTTCGGACACCCCGGCCCTACGATACCACCACCCTCAATTACAACTGGCAGATCTGGGAAACCGCAGCCTTTTCCCTCTACACATCCTCCGACGATACCATCGACAAGGAATCTGCCGGAATCGCCATAACAGCGGTGCTGAACTTTCTTCACAGCCAGGAGATTCTGGATTACCATATTCACCGGGGGTATATTTCCTCCGTGGTGGAGGAAGAAGATATGATCATCGTAAAATCCTCCCGCTCCGGCCTCTTTGACCCTGCAGTCTCCCCGGGGGAGCAGGTGAAAAAAGGCCAGCTTCTGGCCCGGCTCTTTGATCCCGCAGACGGAGAAGTGCGCCGGGAAATCAAGGCCCCTGCAGACGGAATCGTCTTCCAGATCCAGTCAAGCCCGCTGGCATACTCCAATGCAGTCCTTGTAAAGCTCATTCCTCAGGAAGACAGAATCCTGCTGTTTCAGGAATAAATACGAAAAAAGCAGCCGGAGCCCCGGCTGACACGAAAATGCGCAGCAATGCGCATTTTTTTATGGAATCCTTCGGTGAGAACCCGTCCCGTCCGCATAGGGAACCTTCGGTTCACATAAGATGATACAATGAACGCATTTTGCAGGAGGTGGGGCATGTTGCTGCAGGAGGATCCGGCAGTTTTTATTCAGGGAATCTGCTTTTTTATCAATGCGCTGATCTGCTCCCTGATGCACGAATACGCCCACGCAGCTGCGGTGCGCCGCACCGGCGGAAAGGGCCGCATGGAAGGAAGAGGCATCTTCGGTAATGTGCTTTATCTGGAACAGGGACAGCGGGTCCGGCACCGGCTTCTGATTTATCTGGCCGGACCCGCCTTCAACCTTGTGTGCGCCGCTGCAGGCCTTGCGTTTTTTCAGTCCGTCCGGGGCTCCGGACGCTTTTCAGAGCTATGGGATTCGTTTCTGACCCAGGAGTGGTTTCTGGTTTTCTGCAGGGAGCTGGAGCAGATGGTGCGGGCAAACCTTATGGTGGGATTTTTTAATCTTCTCCCGTTTTTCCCTCTGGACGGGGGCAGGATTGCGGTGCTGCTTTTCTCCCGGCTGTTTCCAAAGGAGACGGTCATGAAGGGAGCATGGATTTTTTCTGTGATCTTTACAATATGTGCTGTTCTATTCGGCGTATTCTTGTTAAAATATAATATTATGAATGTAATTCTGATTTTGGATGCATTATATTTTTTCTGTATTTTTGAAAGGGAACGAAAGCATGAAATACTCGGATCGCAAAGAATATACCGATCTTAACGATAGACTGGAGGAAGTGCTGATGCAGGTCAACAAGCCTGCGGTGTATATCGGAGGGGAGCTGCATTCCGTGGACCGGGATCCCCGGGAGGCGGAGCTCAACTTCGGGTTCTGTTTTCCGGACACCTATGAGATCGGCATGTCCTACCTGGGGCTGCAGATCATCTACCATGTGCTCAACGAGACGCCGGGGGTGTACTGCCAGCGGCTGTTTGCACCGGCGGACGATATGGAGCAGATCATGCGGCAGCAGGGGATTCCCCTGTTTACGCTGGAAAAGAAGCAGCCTGCCCGGGAGATGGATGTTTTGGGCTTTACCCTTCAGTATGAGCTGTCCTTTACAAATATACTCAACATGCTGGATCTGGCGGGGATTCCGCTGCGCGGCAGCCAGCGGGGGGAGGACTGGCCCCTCATTGCTGCAGGAGGCAACTGCTCCTTTAATCCGGAGCCTCTGGCGGAGATCATCGATTTCTTTATGATCGGCGACGGAGAGGACGTCCTGAGGGAGACCTCTGCGGTTATCATACAAGGCAAACGGGAGGGACTCCCAAAGGCGGAGCTTCTGAAGCGGCTGGCGGGGGTGCCGGGGGTGTACGTTCCTTCCTTTTATGAACCCCAGTACGATGATGCAGGCCGCATGACCGGGTACCGCAGGCTCTGGGAGGGGGCTCCGGAAACGGTGGTGAAGCGGTTTGTCATGGATATGGACAAGGTATCTTATCCCCTGAATCCCATTGTTCCTTTTGTGGAGGTGGTCCACGACCGCTCTGTCATCGAGCTGTTTCGGGGCTGCACCAGAGGCTGCCGGTTCTGTCAGGCAGGGATGATCTGCCGTCCGGTGCGGGAGCGCTCCCCGGAAAAGGTAAAGGAGTTTGCAGAGCAGCAGCTTGCAAACACCGGATATGATGAAATGTCCCTCCTTTCTCTTTCCACCAGCGATTATTCGGAAATCGAACCTCTTGTGACGGATCTCATGGGGCTGTGCGCAAAGAGAGAAGCGGGACTGTCCCTGCCGAGCCTGCGGCTGGATTCCTTTTCCTTTAAGATCCTTCAGGAAATCCAGGAATACCGCAAAACCGGTCTGACCTTTGCCCCGGAAGCAGGCACCCAGCGCCTGCGCAACATCATCAACAAATCCATTACGGATGAGCATATCACCATGGCAGCTACCAGGGTGATCCAGCTTGGGTACACCAATATCAAGCTTTACTTTATGATCGGCCTTCCGGGAGAAACCGATGCGGATCTGGACGGCATTGCGGAAATCGCCTCCAGAATCGTGGGCATCGCCCGGGAAAACGGCGTCAACATGGGGCGCTTTCACGTGACTGCCAGTGTATCAAACTTTGTTCCAAAGGCCCACACACCGTTTCAGTGGGCGCCGCAGGATTCTCCGGAGGAATTTGACCGGAAGCACAGGTACCTCATGGACCGGTTCCGCAGGATCAAGTGCGCCAACCTTCAGTACCACGGCAGTGAGACGAGCTTTCTGGAGGCCGTCTTTGCAAGAGGGGACCGAAAGGTATGCGACGCCCTGATCCGGGCCTTTGAGCTGGGCTGCCGGTTTGACGGCTGGAGTGAGCATTTTGATTACAGCAGATGGCTGCAGGCCTTTGCGGACACCGGCATCGATCCGGCCTTCTACACCCGGCGTGTAAGGGACCTGGAGGAGTTCCTTCCGTGGGATCACATCGACAGCGGCGTCACAAAGAAATATCTGCAGTCAGAGTACAGCAAGGCGCTGCAGGAAATGATCACCTTAGACTGCCGTCAGGGCTGCACCGGCTGCGGTGTGAAGCGGTATGTCCAGTGCCCGGTCTATGAGCAGAGCGAAAACTACAGGGCCGGTGCGGCCATGGGAAAGGGGGCAGGTGCAGATGGCAAGATATCTGATTAAATTTACAAAAGAAAACAGGATGAAATACATCTCCCACCTGGATCTTCTGCGGCTGTTTCAGCGCAGCATGAAGCGGGCCGCAATCCGGCTGAGCTATTCCAGAGGCTACAATCCCCACGCAAAAATGGGATTTGCCATTCCCCTCTCCCTGGGCTTTGAAAGTCAGGGGGAGTATATGGAAATCGAAACAGACCAGACCTACGAGCCTGCTCATATCGAAAAGTGCCTCAATGAAGTCCTGCCTCAGGATCTGAAGGTTACCTTCTGCAGCGCCCTGAAGGAAACTGCAAAGACCGCCCTTGCAGCGGTTCTGGAATATGCTTCGTACAAGCTGCTGTTTGCGGGCAGCCGCCAGGCGGCTGAAAAGCTGGAACAGGCCGTGGGACCGTTTCTGAAACAGGAGCAGATTCTGGTGGTAAAGTATTCCAAAAAGAAAAAAAAGAACACGGAGACAGATATCCGTCCCCTGATTCATTCCATCGCTACCGTACCCATGGGAGATACCGTGCTGTTTTCTGTGATGCTTGCGGCAGGCAGCCGGTCCAACCTCAATCCGGAGACTATGGCGGAGGAGCTGTGCCGCTTTGCAGGGGTTGCGTATGAGCGGAATCAGTGGTCTTTTCAGAGAATGGAAATGTATTACAAAGAAGGAAAAAACAATATGATTCCTCTTTCCGGATTCGGAGGATAGGTGAAGAAATATGACAGAAAAACTCTATCAGAAAGATATGTATCTGCGGGAATTTGACGCAGAAGTCATTTCCCTGGAGGAAAACCGGCTGATACTTTCGGCTACGGCCTTTGCGCCGGATGCGGGGGGACAGCCCTGCGACAAGGGGATCATCGGCGGATTTGCTGTGACGGCAGTTCACGAAACAGAAGGAATGATCGTGCATGAACTGGAGCTTTCGGGCCGTGCCCCGGGCACGGAACAGGACCCTGCAGAGGTCTTTGCCCCGGGAAAAACCGTTCATGGCAGCATCGACTGGGACAGGAGATTTGACCATATGCAAAACCATCTGGGGGAACATATTCTCTCCGGACTGTTCAAAAGCCAGTATGATCTGGACAACCGGGGTTTTCATCTGGGAGAGGACTCTGCCACCTTTGATATCGATGCAAAGGAGATCACAGAGGAAATGCTTGCCAACATTGAAAACCTGGCAAACGAAGTGGTATGGCAGGGACTGCCGGTGCAGGTGACCCTCATCGAAAGCAGAGAAGAAGCCGCAAAGCTCCCCCTGCGAAAGGAACTGAAGGCAGAAGAGGACATTACCGTGGTGACGGTGCCCGGTGTAGACTGCGTGGCCTGCTGCTGTCCGCACCCTTCCGACACATCACAGATCGGCCTGATCAAGCTGATCCGAACCGAAAAGTACAAGGGCATGACCCGGATTCACTTCCGCTGCGGCAGGCGGGCGCTGCTGGACTATCAGCAGAAGCACAGGGTCATGACAGTCCTTTCGGAAAAGTATTCTGCCGACGAGTTTTCCCTTCTGGACAAGGTAAAGGCCGCAGACGCAAAAAATGAAGAACAGCACCGGGAGCTGAACCGTCTGAAGGATGCTCTTGCGGAGATACGGGCTGCAGAGCTTCTGAAGGAGGATGAAACGGGCCTCCTTGCGGGAGAGTTTGAAAAAGCGCAGCTGGAGGATCTGCGGCAGGTGGCCAGAAAGCTGGTAAAGCGCACGGATCGTCCCATCGCTTTATGTTCCCTGTCGGAGCTTTGTGTCTTTCTGACCCACAGCGGCAAAAGCAGCATGAAATGCGGACAGCTGGTAAAGGAATATGCTGTGGGAGCAGGCGGAAAAGGAGGCGGCGGGGATTCCCAGGCCCAGGTGTTCTTCAACAGTGAAGACCTGATGCGCAACTTTATTGCCATTGTCCGCTGCGGAGTATAAAAAAGGATATGATATTGCCTGGAGCAGAGTATTTCTCAGAAACGGCTCTGCAGTAAAAAAGGAGTATAATGATATGAAGATTGCAGTAACCTATGAAAATGGAAACGTATTTGAACATTTTGGCATGGCTACCTGTGTGAAGTTTTATGAAATCGAAAACGGTGCCATTGCGTCAGAGGATATGGTGGAAATGAAGACACCGGGACACGGTATGATTGCACCGGTGATCTTTAAAAACGGTGCAGAAGCCGTTATTACAGGAAGAATCAAGCCGGGGGCTGCAAATGCCCTGATGCTTTCGGGGATTCTTCTCTGCGCCGGAGCTTCCGGCGATGCTGAGGAGGCCGTAAAGGCGTATATCGCAGGCACCCTGCAGCACGATCCGGATGCGGTGACCAACGACGAGGTCTGCGGTCACGATGATGACGAACACGAACACTAAAGAAAAAAGATCCTGCGGGATTTGTGACAAGGCAGTGCGGAGCAGTACAATGGAAGAGAAAAAAGGACTGGATTTTAATACGGCGGATTATTCCGCAGACGGAAGAGCCCTGCGGATCATCGATCAGACCCTGCTTCCGGGGAAAATGAAGTTTCTGGAGCTTCGGTCAAAAGAGGATATCCGGGAGGCCATCTATATGCTGCGGGTCCGGGGGGCGCCGGCCATCGGCGTTGCAGCCGCCATCGGCCTGCAGGTGACTGTGCAGGATGCGGAAGCACTTTCGGAAGAAGCTTTTATGGAGCTCCTTATGGAACATGCAGCTTATCTTGCGGCTGCCCGTCCCACGGCCGTCAATCTGAAGTGGGCTCTGAACCGCATGACCGCATGGGCCGAAGCCCACAGAGGACAGGGCACGGCAGCCCTTATCTGCGGTCTGAAGCAGGAAGCAGAGCGCATACGGGACGAGGACATCCGGGTGTGCAGAAAGCTTGGGGAGTATGGCCTTACTGTGCTGAAGCCGGGACAGGGCATCCTGACCCACTGCAATGCAGGTCACCTGGCCACCATCCGCTACGGAACCGCCACAGCGCCTATGTATCTGGGACATGAAAGAGGCTACGGTTTTCACATCTACGCAGATGAAACAAGACCTCTGCTTCAGGGGGCGCGGCTTACGTCCTTTGAGCTGGCACAGGCAGGCATGGATGTGACACTGATCTGCGACAACATGGCCTCATCTGTAATGAAAAAGGGTCTGGTGCAGACCGTCATCACGGGCTGCGACCGGGTGGCGGCCAACGGGGACGCCGCAAACAAAATCGGAACCTCCGGTGTAGCCATTCTTGCGAAGCATTACGGTGTGGAGTTTTATATTGCGGCGCCTACCTCTACCATTGATTTTGATACTCCCGACGGCGATGCCATTGTCATCGAGGAACGGGACGGGGAAGAAATCCGTTCCATGTGGTATCAGGAGCCTATGGCGCCGGAAGGCGTATGCAGGTACAATCCCGCCTTTGATGTGACGGACCATGGGCTGATCACCGGAATTATTACAGAGTACGGTATTGCCCGGCCTCCGTACAGGGAGTCCCTTGCCGCCATACGAAAGCAGATGCTTTCGGACCGGCAGAGGCAGAAGGAAAAGCATACCACAGAAGAAACGGGGGACAACCATGAATGAGATAGAAAAAATGAAGACACTGCCCGACGATGCCCAGGCAAAGAGGCAGATCATAGAAATCGGACGGCGGATGTATGAACAGAAGTACTGTGCCGCAAACGACGGAAATATCAGCTGCCGTTCATCAGAAGGAGGCATCTGGGTTACGCCTTCGGGGGTGTCCAAGGGTTTTCTGACAGAAGAAATGCTGATAAAAGTGGATCTTGAAGGCAATATTCTTTACGCCGGGGAGGGCTACAAAAGCTCTTCCGAAACAAAGCTGCACCTGAAGGTGTATAACGAACGGCCGGACATGAACGCCGTGGTTCATGCCCATCCTCCGGTGAGCACCGCCTTTGCCTGCGCGAGAAAGGATCTGGCCACACCGGTGGTGACGGAAGCGATTCTGAGCCTTGGAACGGTTCCCTGCGCGCCTTTTGCAGTTCCGGGCTCCCCGGAGCTTGCACAGACCATTGTTCCGTATCTGAAGGGCCACGCTGCATGCCTGCTGGCAAACCACGGAGCCCTGTCCTGGGGAGAAAGTCTGGTACAGGCCTATTACCGCATGGAGACTACGGAGTATTACGCGAACCTTCTGGTTCTCACGGGAGAGCTGCCGGTGCCGACCCATGTGCTGGATGAAGAGGAACACGCTGCGGTGCTTGCAGCCCGGGCAACCTGGGGGATTAAGTTCTGATATGGCCATCAAACCCATCAATGTAACACAGCTGAACAAGTACATCGGAAGAGTCATGCAGACCGATCCCATCCTCGGCAATGTATCGGTCATCGGTGAAATCTCCAATCTGAAGTACCACAGCTCGGGGCATATCTATTTTACACTGAAGGATGCAGGCAGCAGAATCAACTGCTTTCTGTCCTCAAAAAATGCCGCAGGCCTTCGGTATGAGCTGACGGACGGAATGGAAATCGTGGTGAACGGCTATATTTCCGTATTTGAAAAGGGCGGGTATTATTCCCTGAATATCCGGACCGTGGATGTATCCGGCGCCGGCAGCCTGGCTGCCGCATACAAGGCTCTGTTTGACCGGCTGCAGAAGGAGGGCCTGTTTGAAGAAGCTCACAAAAAGGAGCTTCCGGCTTTTCCGAAAAAGATCTGTGTGATTACTTCTCCCACGGGAGCGGCCCTGCGGGATATTCTCAAGATCATCCGGTCCAGAAATTTTCTTGTGGACGTGCTCATTTATCCCTGTCTTGTACAGGGGGATGCCGCGGCAGGACAGATCGCTGCAGCGATCCAGGATGTAAACCGGCGTTTTCCGGAGGTGGATGTGATCATTACCGGCCGGGGCGGCGGATCCAGAGAGGAGCTCTGGGCTTTCAATGAAGAAATTGTGGCCCGCAGCATTTTTGAGTCTCAGATCCCGGTGATTTCCGCAGTGGGACATGAAACGGATTTTTCTATTTCTGACTATGCAGCGGACCGGAGAGCAGAAACACCTACGGCGGCTGCAGTAATGGCGGTGCCGGATCTCTTCCGCATAAAGGAAGAGATGGAGGAGCATCTGAAAAGCGCCCGTTCCCGTCTGCAGCGGGTTCTCAGTCTGAAAAACGAAGCCATGAAGCGGTATTCCGGAGAAATGCTGGATCGCTTCTTTGGGTACCGGGTGGAAAAATGCCTGCAGTCTGCAGCACAGCAGAAGGAGCTTCTTGAACTTCACATGCAAAAACGCCTGGAGGCTGCCGAAGCCGGCATGGAAAAATGCAGAATTATGCTCGAGGCCGGAAATCCTGCCCACATGCTGAAAAAGGGCTATGCCATTGTACAGGAGACGGGTACGGGAAGAATCCTGACCAGGTTGCAGCAGCTGAAGGTGCAGGGTGCAGTAACGGTAAAGATGCAGGGAGGAAGCTTCCTTGCAGAGATCAGGGAAATCCAGGAAACGGAGTAAAACAATGTCAGACAAAAAGATCAGCTTCGAAGAAGCATATGAAAAGCTTGAGGCTGCGGCGCAAAATATCATGGACGGGGAAATCTCTCTGGAAAAAGCAGTGGAAAGCTATCGGGAGGGAAGAAAGTACTACGAGATCTGCAGCGCGATCCTTGCGGATGCAAAACAGCTGGTTCAGGTCTACGATAAAGAAAACGGTGTTGTGAAGGAGTTTGCTCAGGATGAATGATTTGCATAAAGCCAGCGGAGCGGAGGAAGAAAGCTTTTCGGATCAGTACGGGAGGCTTCGCGGGATTACGGAAAAAGCGCTGAATGAGTATCTGCCTAAGCCGGATCCGAGATCCGGACTGCTTTATGATGCCATGAAATACAGCCTGGATGCAGGGGGAAAGCGCCTTCGTCCCGTGCTGCTTCTGGCCTCCTGTCAGGCCGTGCAGGGAAGTATTTCCGATGCGCTGCCCTTTGCATGCGCCATAGAATATATCCATACCTATTCTCTGATTCACGACGATCATCCTTCCATGGACAATGACGATCTCAGAAGGGGAAAACCTACAAATCACAAGGTCTTTGGAGATGATATGGCTATTCTGGCAGGGGACGGTCTTCTGAACTCTGCCATGGATGTGATGCTTGCAGCCGTTATGGCAGAAGGGGATCCGGAAAAGAAGGAACGGAAGCTTGCAGCTGCCTGTGAGATTTCAAAGGCCGCCGGAACCGGCGGCATGGTGGCAGGTCAGACGGCCGATGTGCTGGCCACCGGCGGCAGGCTGGCACGCCGAATCGATCTGGCAGAAGAAGAAAAACCGGAATTTCTCAGATACATTCACAGAAACAAGACCGGAGCCCTGATCCGGGCAGCGGTCCGGGCAGGGGCGCTGGTGGGCGGAGCCCACGGACAGGAGCTTGGGGCCCTTACGGAATATGCGGAAAAGGTGGGGCTGGTGTTTCAGATTGTGGATGACATTCTTGATGTTGTGGGAGATGAACAGACCCTGGGAAAGAAGACGGGCATGGATGCCGCCCTGGGAAAAATGACCTATCCTTCTGTATTCGGGCTTGAACAGTCTTATGATTTTGCCCGGCAGTACACACAGGAGGCGGAAGGGGCAATGGAGCCTCTGGGGAATCATGGAATGTTTCTTGTAAAACTGGCACTTGACCTTCAGAAACGGATATCATAAAATAACTGGAAAGTGGCGCAGTATTCTAGTCAGAATTTGTCTGTTCTGAAGACGGGGCTAAAAATCCGTCAAAGGGCACATCGATGAAGCTCCTTGTTTTTGCTGCCGACGCCCAGTCGGGGGCATTTTCAGGGAGAAAGACAGCAAGGGCGATCCATAATGGCATATGGGCGAGAACCCTTCCTGTCGTGGAGGCTTCCGGGGAGAAGATTTCTTTCCGGAAGAAACAAACCTGAAATCCGGCTTTTATAAAGCACGTTTCGTGCGGATGTATTTTGACCGGACGTAGGCGTAGCCTGCCTTGAGTGATGCGGGGGGAATACAGAGCAATGGTGCAGATGCCACGGCCGGGTGTCTGACATCAATCGCTGTATGAAACCTGCAATGCAAAAGAGGATAAGGATGGACAATACTGTTGAGGAAATCTCCTAGACTGTCTGATATGCGTGGATTGCAGTACGGACTCAGTGGCAATCCGGTCCCGCAGGCGGCAACGCTGCGGGTGATGCTTTGATGGGAAACCGCTGATCTGGCGACGGATCAGCAGCATCACAGGAAACCTAACCGGACCTATGCCGTAAAGTTTACACGCATATTGTCCACTTTTTTTGTGTGTAAAAAAAACGGGATGTGAGTATATTTTGAAAAAAGGAAAAGAAAAGGATTCTGAGAAAGGACGACGAAGATGGGTAGTCTGTATCATCTTTTTTGCGTTCTTTCTCTCCGTATTTATGAACATGTTTTCAGATCTGCTGATGAAAAAATCCAATCTGGTGACAGCATTTCTGATTCTGATCGCCATTATTTTCATCGGCATTGTGTTTGACATGCTGGGCGTTGCCGTTACGGTAGCAGATGAGCGGCCCTTTCATTCCATGGCTTCCGCAAGGATCCGGGGGGCAAAGAGCTCCCTCATGCTGATCCGCAATGCAGGACGGGTGTCCAATGTCTTCAATGATGTTGTAGGGGATACCTGCGGGATTATCAGCGGCAGCTCCGCTGCCTATATCGTTGCACAATCCGGCACCATCGGCATTACCGACACCGTTGTGTTTTCCATGGTGCTCAGCGGCATGGTGGCCTCTGCCACCATCGGGGGAAAAGCCATGGGCAAGGAGATTGCCATGGCCAGATCAAAAGAAATCGTAACCGCAATCGGAAAGATTATTTCGGTATTTACAGAACACAGACACAGATAAGATTATGAAGCTATGATGAAAGAGATTAACGAGGGATTTTTTCCCGAAGATCTGAAAAAGATGGATCTCAGGGAACTGACGCTCCTGTGTCAGAGGATCCGCAGGCAGCTGATTTCCTGCGTTTCCGAAACCGGCGGGCACCTGGCATCCAACCTGGGGGTTGTGGAGCTGACCGTAGCCCTGCACTATGTTTTTGATACCCCCCGGGACAGAATCGTCTGGGATGTGGGGCATCAGTCCTATGTACATAAAATGCTGACAGGCAGAGGCGGGGAGTTTCATACCCTCCGCAGGCTGGACGGACTCAGCGGGTTTCCAAAGCGAAACGAGAGCATCTATGATACCTTTGATACGGGTCACAGCAGCACCTCCATCGCTGCCGCCCTGGGAATGGCTGCAGCCAGAGATTTTCAGCAGGAGGATTACGCCGTAGCTGCCGTCATCGGCGACGGGGCCCTGACCGGAGGCATGGCCTATGAGGCACTGAACAATGCCGGCGTCATGGACACGGGGATGATTGTGGTTCTCAACGATAATGCCATGTCCATATCAAAGGATCACAGCGGAATGTCCCAGCATCTGGGAAGGCTCCGCACTTCAGAAAAATACAGCAGATTCAAGCATGGGCTGAAGCATACCCTGCGCCAGATTCCGGGGGTGGGGGACGCCATCTGCAGCGGGCTGGAAAACGTCCGGGATGCAGTAAAGTACATGGTGGTTCCGGGAGTTCTCTTTGAGGAGCTTGGTTTTACCTATCTCGGCCCTGTGGACGGCCACAATCTTCAGGAGCTCATTGAGGTGCTGCAGCAGGCAAAATCCATGAAAAAACCTGTACTGGTCCACTGCCTTACAAAAAAAGGAAAAGGCTACGTTCCTGCGGAACAGCATCCAGACCAGTTCCACGGCGTGGGGCCTTTTGATCCGGAAACCGGAAAAACCAAAGCAGAAAAAAAGGGCCGGACCTGGTCGGAGGTCTTTGGCAGCAAGCTGGTGTCCATGGCGGCGCAGGACGAAAGAATCCTTGCAGTCAGCGCAGCCATGGTGGACGGAACAGGGCTTGCAGACTTCGCAAGAGCCTATCCGGACCGGGTCTTTGACGTGGGAATCGCCGAGGAGCACGCCGTAACCTTTGCTGCCGGTCTTGCGGCCTCAGGCATGCGCCCTGTGGTGGCCATTTATTCCACTTTTTTACAGAGAGCCTACGACCAGATCGTCATCGATGTGTGCATGCAGAAGCTTCCGGTGCTCTTCTGTCTGGACCGGGCCGGCGTGGTGGGAGCCGACGGGGAAACCCATCACGGCGTCTTTGATCTGTCTTATCTGAACCATATTCCGGGACTGACCCTCCTTGCACCTGCAGATGCAGGAGAGCTGGAGGAAATGATGGAATACGCCATGACGCTGGACACGCCATGCGCCATCCGTTATCCAAGAGGAACCGCTCCGGTGATACCGTCCCTGAAAAAACCATGGAAGCCGGTTCCGCAGATTCTGCACGAAGGGACCGATATCACCATCATCTCCACCGGAAAAATGACTGAAAACTGCCTTGCAGCAGCCCGGCTGCTGGAGCAGGGGGAGAACCCCCTCCGCTGTCAGGTGATTCACCTGGGAATCCTGAAGCCCCTTTCGGAAGAAAGTGCGGCCATGCTTCGGGAAGAAGCCGCAAAAACAGGCTGCGTTCTGACAGCAGAAGACAACGTGGTTGCCGGCGGGGCAGGCAGCATCATTGCAGCACTGCTGGCAGACAGGAAAGATATTGAAGTGCATATGGCAGGCTGGCCGGATGCATTTATCAGTCAGGGAACCCAGAGTGAGCTTGCGCACCGCTATGGACTGGACCCTGAGGGCATTGCAGAAAGAGTGAGGAAGATCATTGAAGGAAAGGCTTGATGTGCTCCTGGTGAGCAGAGGATATTACCCGTCCAGAGAACGGGCAAAGGCAGCCGTGATGGAAGGCTGTGTCTATATCGGCGGGCGGATCTACGATAAACCGGGGACTCCGGTGGATGTGGATGCAGAACTTGAGGTCCGGGGAGATACCTGTCCTTTTGTCGGAAGAGGTGGCCTGAAGCTTGCAAAGGCTGTGGAAGAATTTCAGCTTTCGCTTCAGGGGGCTGTGGGTATGGACGTAGGCGCCTCCACCGGAGGCTTTACGGACTGCATGCTGCAGAACGGAGCCGTAAAGGTTTATTCGGTGGATGTGGGATACGGCCAGCTGGACTGGAAGCTTCGCACCGATGACCGGGTGGTCAATATGGAAAAATGCAATTTCCGCTATCTGGATCCGGAGGAGATTCCGGACCGCATGGATCTCATCAGCATCGATGTATCCTTCATTTCCCTGAAGCTCATGTTGCCGGTGGCCGAAAAGCTTCTGAAGGAGGACGGCCACATGGTCTGCCTTGTGAAGCCTCAGTTTGAGGCAGGCAGAAGCCAGGTGGGAAAGAAAGGCATCGTAAAGGATCCTCTGGTCCACGAGGAAGTCATCCGTAACGTCACAGGCTACGCTCTGGAAAACCGTCTGATTCCCCAGGGACTGACATTTTCGCCTGTTTCCGGAGCCAAGGGAAATATCGAATACCTTCTTCACCTGAAAAAGGGCGAAGCCGCGGATTTTTCCTTTGAGGAGTTTGCGGTCACAGCGGGAGCTGTGGTAAAAGAAGCCCACGAACGACTGGCGAAATAAAAGATTATTTATTGAATATTCAGACAGGATCTGCTCCTTGGAGGCGGGTCCTGTTTTTTCTTGTATTCAGTGTACATTGTATGTAAATTCCAGTGGAGCGGTTGCATTTATATCGGTGCAGACAGTATAATGGAATAACTGGTGTGTGCAATAATTGAGAGGATGTTTTTATGGTTTTAGATGAAAAATATGAACTGATCCGGAAGCTTGCCAGGAACTTTGCTGAGACGGAGTTCACCCAGGAGATTCTGGATGAGGTGGAGGAAACCGGTGTTTTTCCTCCTGAGCTGCTGAAAAAAATGGCCGATGCCGGTTTCTTCGGCATCAAGGTGCCTGTGGAATACGGAGGACAGGGCTCCGACCATCTGGCCTATGCCATTATCATTGAAGAAATCGCAAGAGTCAGTGCGGTAGGCAGTCTGTATGTCAATTCTCCAAACTCTCTGGGGGGCATGCCGATTCTGCTTTCCGGTTCGGAGGAACAGAAGCAGAAATACCTGCGCCCTTTAGTCCGGGGCGATATTATCGTTCCCTTTGGCCTGACGGAGCCAGGAGGCGGGTCGGATGCGGGAGCCATCCGCACCACAGCCGTAGAGGACGGGGATTATTTTATTCTCAACGGGAGAAAGACCTTTATCACTATGGCGCCCTTTGCGGACTATTCCGTTATCTTTGCAAATACCGATATGGAAAAGGGCAATCACGGGATCACGGCTTTTATTGTGGATATGAAGCTTCCGGGGGTCAGCGTCGGAAAAGAAGAGGAGAAGCTGGGACTCATCGGATGTGCCACCAGCGATATTATCCTGGAGGATGTACGGGTACATAAGGATGACATGCTGGGCGTGCGGGGCGAAGGCTTCAAGACTGCCATGCGCGCTCTGGATGCCGGAAGAGTCGGTGTTGCGGCCCAGTCCGTAGGGGTTGCCCAGGCCTGTCTTGACGAAGCTGTGAAATATTCAAAGGAACGGAAATCCTTTGGCAAATATATCTGTGATCATCAGGCCATCGCCTTTATGCTGGCGGACATGGCCACAAAGGTAAAGGCTGCAAGGGAGCTTGTTTACGATGCAGCAGTGAGAAGGGATCAGGGTCTTGAAAGCACCATGGAGTGCTCCATGGCAAAGTATTATGCGTCCGAGATCTGCAATGAGGTTGCAGGAAAAGCCCTTCAGATTCACGGAGGATACGGATTTGTCCGGGGATTCAAGATCGAACGTCTCTTCCGGGACTGCAGAGTATTTACCATATACGAAGGTACCAGTCAGGTACAGCAGATGGTTATCTCAAAGAAAATTCTCGGAAAGTAGGTGCTGCAGGTATGAAAATCATCGTATGTATCAAGCAGGTTCCTGATACAACAGAAATAAAAATCGATCCGGAAAAGGGAACCCTTATGCGTGAAGGGGTTCCAAGTATTCTCAACCCGGATGACGCCAATGCTCTGGAGGCTGCCCTTGCGCTGAAGGACCGCTATGCGGGCAGCGAGGTCAGCGTGCTCACCATGGGACCGGAGCAGGCAAAGTATGCCCTGCGGGAGTGCCTTGCCATGGGAGCAGACCGGGCTTATCTTCTGAGCAGCAGGGCTTTTGGCGGAGCTGACACCTGCGCCACCAGCACGACCATTGCTGCAGGCATCCGGAAAATCGGGGATTATGATCTGATCCTTGCAGGCCGTCAGGCTATTGACGGAGATACGGCGCAGGTGGGACCTCAGGTGGCCCAGCGTCTGGGTCTTCCGGTGGCAACGTACGTTCAGGAAATCCGGGAGCTGAAGGAGGACTGCGTCATCGTGGAGCGTCAGCTGGAAGACGGCTACGATGTGCTTCAGGTTCAGACACCGTGCCTTCTCACTGCGGTAAAAGAGCTGAATGTTCCGAGATACATGACGGTCATGGGCATCGAGGAGGCCTACCGGAAGGAGATCACCGTCTGGAACGAAGAAGATATAGCGTTGGATCCTTTGGATTGCGGGATGAATGCCAGTCCCACAAAGGTGTTTCGGAGCTTTACACCGGATCCGAAGGGACAGGGCGAAATGATCCACGGAACGGCAGCAGAGGCTGCAAGGATTCTGGTGGAAAAGCTGATGGAAAAGCATGTGCTGTAAAGGAGGGCCGAAAGACAGATGTCTGTAATCGTATTGGAAGATAAGTGCAGGGGATGTTCCCTGTGCGTAAAGAACTGTCCTTTTGACGCTCTGAGCATGAAGGACCGGCTGGCAGTGGTGGGAGACGGCTGTACAGAATGCGGAGTCTGCGTGGAAAAGTGCATGTTTGACGCCATTATCCGCCCGGAAACGGCGGAAAAGGAGGCTGCCTGCGACATTTCCCAGTATCATGATGTGTGGGTGTTTGCGGAGCAGCGGGACGGAAAGATCATGCCGGTGGTATTTGAGCTTCTTGGAGAAGCCCGCAGACTGGCCCGGGAGCTGGGATGCAGAGTAGGAGCTGTCATCTGCGGGTATGAGATCGGTCAGCTGACAGACCAGCTGCGTCATTTCGGTGTGGATATGGTCTTTGAGGCAGACGCGCCGGAGCTGAAATATTACACCACCGATGCATATACAAAGGTGCTTTATGAGACGGTTGTGCAGTATAAGCCGGAGATCCTTCTGATGGGGGCAACCCACATCGGAAGAGATCTGGGTCCCAGTGTGGCCGTAAAATGCGGAACCGGCCTGACGGCAGACTGCACAAAGCTGGATATTGACCCGGTAAAAAAGACCCTGATGCAGACCCGTCCTGCCTTTGGCGGAAATCTCATGGCCACCATCGTCTGTGAGAATCACCGTCCTCAGACGGCTACGGTTCGTCCGGGCATCATGGAAAAGGCATCGTACTGCAATGAGCCCCACGGGGAGGTAATCTCCCTTCCGGTTCAGTTTGAAGACGGAGAGCTGAGAGAAAAGGTTCTCCGGGTGGTGAAGTCCATGCGGGAGGTTGTATCCCTTACGGACGCTGAGGTCATTGTTTCCGGAGGCCTGGGTCTGGGCTCTGCGGAGGGCTTTGATCTGATCCGCAAGCTTGCGGACCGTCTGGGGGGTGTCGTAGGCTCCAGTCGCGCTGCGGTGGATGCAGGGTGGATTCCGCACAGCCATCAGGTAGGGCAGACCGGAACCACGGTAAAGCCGAAGCTTTATATCGCCTGCGGCATTTCCGGAGCGATTCAGCACCTTGCAGGCATGCAGGAGTCCAAGTGCATTGTGGCTATCAATAAAAACGAAAACGCTCCAATTTTTGAAGTGGCGGATTACGGAATTGTGGGGGATCTTTATAAGGTGGTTCCTGCAATTCTGAACATTCTGGACAATGTGGAATAAAAGCCTGCATTTTTCAGAAGGAGAAAGGGGTACTATATGAGACATGAACTGAATATTCCGGCAGATGAGGCCATTGCCCGTCTGAAGGAAGGAAACAGAAAATATATGGATGCTGTGACTGCCCTGGGCGATGTGTCCCCGAAGCTTCGGGCCCATACCTGTATTCACGGGCAGTCGCCCTATGCGATTATTATTTCCTGCTCCGATTCCAGAGTGATTCCGGAGAGCATCTTTTCTGCAGGCATCGGGGATCTCTTTGTTATAAGGCTTGCCGGAAATGTAATCGATGACCATCAGCTTGGAAGCATCGAATATGCTGCAGAGCATCTGGGAAGCCGCCTGATCGTGGTTTTAGGGCACAATCACTGCGGAGCAGTGGATGCTGCCATGAACGGGGATCCGGACGGGTACATCAAGTTTATTACGGATGAAATCCGCCGGGCCATCGGAGATGAGAAGGATGAGTATCAGGCCTGCTGCCTCAATGTGAAGCAGAGCATCGAAATGATCGAGCACAGCCTTGAGATTCACAAGGTGGAGGAGGAAACGGGCCTTCGGGTTGTAGGGGCTATGTATCATCTGGAGGACGGACGGGTGGATTTTATTTAGAATCCTGTCCTGAGATCCGGTTTTGCGAAGGGAATGTAAGATTTATGAAAAAAAACCGAGCTGGTTTTCTTGCGGGTGTCATGGCGGTTCTTCTGCTTTTTTCCTGCGCGGGATGTGCGGAAAGCAGAGAAACGGTGACCCTGACCATGTGGCATGTGTACGGGGGACAGACGGACTCTCCTTTGAACACGCTGATCGAGGAGTTCAACAGCACCGTGGGAAAGAAAGAGCATATTTCCATAGAGGTAACTTCTATTTCAAATACAAACACCATTCATGAGGACGTGCTGGCTTCTGTAAACAATGAAGCGGGGGCTGCGGAGCTGCCGGATCTGTTTATTTCGTATCCGAAGACGGTGCTTGCTCTGCCGGATCAGGATATTCTTGTGGATTATTCCGATTATTTTTCTGAGGAGGATCTGGCCGACTATATTCCGGAATTTATTGAGGAGGGCACCATCAACGGCAGCTTCAATGTTTTTCCGGTGGCAAAATCCACGGAGATTCTCTTTGTGAACAAGACCCTGTTTGACCGGTTTGCCCAGGCAACGGGGGCTTCCATGGAGCAGATGGCAACCTGGGAGGGGCTGTTTGATCTGACGGAAAAATATTATGAGTGGACCGATGCGAAGACGCCGGATACGGCGGGAGACGGAAAGACGTTTCTTGCCCACGACTACCTGTTTAACTATCTGCAGGTAGGGGTGGAGAGCCTCGGAGAAGACTTCTTTGAAGGAGATGAGATCTCCTTCAGCCCGACCCTGGAAAAGGTCTGGAATGCTTATGCAAAGACGGCTGTCCGGGGCGGCATGTGGCTTCAGGAAGGGTATGCCACGGAGCCTCTTCGGACGGGAGATGCCATTGTCAGCATCGGATCTTCGGCAAGCGTTCTGTATTACAAGGACGAGGTGACGTATCCGGACAATACCTCCGAGCCGATGGAGATTGTGGCCCTTCCGTGTCCCGTGTTTGAGGGCGGCCAAAAGCTGGTCATGCAGCGGGGGGCCGGATTCTGCACGGTGAAGTCCACGCCGGAAAAAGAAAAGGCTGCGGTGACGTTCCTGAAATGGCTGACGGAGCCGGAGTGCAATGTGCGGTTTGTAACCAGTGCCGGTTATATGCCGGTAACCCGTACGGCGTTTACCGAGGGTCTTTCCGGGGCGGTGGATACCCTTTCGTCCCCGAAATACAGAAGCCTTTATGAGACTCTGATGAAAATGCAGCCGGAGTACTCCTTCTATACGGCGCCTCAGATTGAATCCTATCTGAAGCTTGAGGAAGCTACGGAAAAATACATGAGAACCGAGCTGAATAAAGCTCACAGTCAGATGGCTGCGGACCCGGCCGCAGACGCGGATGCCCTTGCGGTGCAGGCTCTGGAACGGTTCCGGGAGGATATGAGGCAGGTACAGTAGGCAGGAATCTTATGGCATCAGGCAGAGTTCAGTTATCAGAAATTATTTCACATATAAATAAAGCATACCATTCCATGCAGATCCGGCTGATTTCTTATCTTGTTCTGCTGATTCTTTCGGCTCTTGCGGCCTTTATTTTCTTCGGAATCGCTTTCGGACTGTTTTCCATCACAGAGGATCGCATATGCGAACGCATGGAGCAGCAGCTGGATAACCTTTACAATGATATGGTGGAGGAACGCAATCATATGGAAGGGTATGCCCATGCCCTTTCTGCTGAGCTGGCGGGGATTATTGAGGCAGAGGCGGGGTCCTGTGACCCCGACATGGAGGAGCTGAATGATCAGCCGGCACGGCTGCAGTCCCTGCAGGAGGAGTTTTATTCTGAGATCAGCAGCACTCTTCAGCTGGCAAGAGCCAGCGGAGCCTTTGCGGTGCTGGATGCCACCACAAATACCGGAGCTCCGGGAAGTGAAGACTCCAGAAGCGGTCTGTACCTCAGGCTCTATAACATCAGCTCAGAGTATACCATGAATCCCAGGTTTCTGTTTTTCCGGGGGATCCCTGAAGTGGCCAGAAAGCGGGGGACGGAGCTTCACAACCGCTGGAATCTTGAGTTTGATGTGCGGGTTCTGCCGGGATACAGAGAATTACTGGAAGGTGGTTATGGTAAACCATCTGACGGGTCCTTCTGGTGCTCCAGAATGAAGCTTCCGGAGACCTGGGAAAACGTGATCCTGTATCAGGTTCCCATACTGGGCAGTCAGGGCCATGTGTACGGCTCCTGCGGTGTGGAGTACAGCGAGATTCTTTTCAAGGACCGACACCAGGCCTTTGAGGAGCGCAGCGGTACGCTGGTTTCCGTCATAGCGCCAGTGTCGGAATCCCGTCTGTTTCTGGGGGCCGGAATGATCGGTGATGCCGGAGAGGGCGGCGCCCTGACGGGGGAAAACCTTGAGATCAAAAGAGGACGGTCCTTCGATATTTACAAGGGTGCAGAAGAAGAATACATCGGAATGCACAGGATTATTCCGTTTCAGGGCAGAGACGACCAGAAGTGGGCGGCGGCAGTCCTGATGCCCCAGTGGGCGTATGCCGAATATGAGCTGAAAAACCGTCTCGCCTGGATCGCTGTTGCCATGGCCTTTCTGGCTGTGATGATCGCCCTTGCGGTGTTCATGTCCCGGCGGTACGTCATGCCTATAAAATCAGGCATCGAAGCCATCAAGGAAGGCAATTCCGGCAATGTCTCCTCCGATATCAGGGAGATTGCGGAGCTTCTGGAATTTGTCAGCAGAAAGGAAAATGAAGGATCGGGCAGCGGCGGCCTGCCGCCGAACATTGCGGAGCTCTTTGACAGCTTTGCAGAACGAGTCCGGACTCTGACCGCAGCGGAGCACAACATTTTTATGTACTATGTACAGGGCCGGGAGATTTCAGAAATTCCGGATCTGGTGTGCGTCAGCATCAATACGGTGAGAAAGCACAACCGCAGCATTTACGAAAAGCTGAAGGTGGCATCAAAGGATGAGCTCATGCTTTATGTGGAGCTCTTTCAGCGGTGCGGCCGTCTGGATGATCTTCTTTATCCATCTTGGCCAGATGGGACCGAAAAGTCGGATCCACAGCAGGAACCTTGAAATTTCAACGTTTGATACAGATGTTATTCAATGGATAATATTGCCCCGGGGAACGTATTTTACCCCCCGGGGTAATTTTTTTTTCTGCATCGGAGGCTATAATGGAGATGTAAGTTAAGGAAAAACTGAACCGTGGGACTGGAGGGATGAATGTGAAATGAAAAAAGTAAGCCTGAAGAAATATATGAAAGACATTTCTTCTGACAGTCAGTATCAGTTTTCTGTCAGCTGTCAGGTCTGCGGAAAACCGTGGATCAGCCGCGCAGTGCCTTTTTCCAAAGCGGGAATGAAACCGGAAACGGAAGAAAAGAAGATCATTTACAATGTGATGTATCAGCGGGAGATGGAGGCCGCCCGGGATCTTTCCGTACAGAAGGGAAAGGATCATTTCAATCTCTGTCCTATCTGCGGAAAGCTCGTGTGCGATGACTGCTTCATGATCTGTGAGGATCTGGATATGTGCATCCAGTGCTCCATCCTTCTGAAGGAGTCGGGAAAATCTGCGTCTGCGGCAGATGGAAAGACAGAGTGACTGCAGCTAAATCAACCGTAGTTTTTAATCAGAGGAGGCAATGAAAAAATGGATCAGATTCAGAATTACAAGTGCCCCGCCTGCGGTGCACCCCTTGTGTTCGACGGGGCTGCCGGAGGTCTGCACTGCAGTTCCTGCGGAAACAGCTATTCCACAGAGACCATGGAGCAGATCGATGCAGCCGTAAACGGCGCACAGGAAGCATCAAAATATGACTGGGGAAGCTATGAGCCGAGGACATTTGAGATGTCGGAAGGACAGAACCTGGCAAGCTACTCCTGTCCGTCCTGCGGAGCGGAGATCACAGGGGACGACACCATGGGCTCCACCGTGTGCCCGTACTGCGGCAATTCCACCATCGTAAAGGGAACCTTTGAGGGAGCCTACATGCCGGACTTTGTGATCCCTTTTGAGATCGACAAGAAAAAGGCCGTGGCCCTGTTCGAGGAGGACGCAAAAGACAAGCCGTTTCTTCCCGATGAGTTCAAAAACAGAAAGCGCATCGAGGAAATGGCCGGCGTGTACGTTCCCTTCTGGATGTTTGACTGCGACTGCGCCGCCATGCTTACATACAACGCAGAGATGGTTTACAACTGGGAGGATTCCGAATACGAGTACACCAAAACCGACCATTACCGTCTCCTGAGAAACGGATTTGTCAGCTATCAGAACATTCCGGTGGATGCGTCCCTGAAGGCCGACGATGCGTATATGGACGCCCTGGAGCCGTTTGATTATTCAAAGGCCGTGAACTTCAACACCGGTTATCTGTCCGGACATCTGGCAGACAAATACGATGTATCCGTGGAGGATTCCATCGAGCGGGCCAACCGCAGAGTGCAGAACTCCACCAATGAGATCTTCATGGACACCACTGCGGGATACAACTTCGTCCGGCCGGAGTTCACAAATATCCAGACCTCCCAGGGGATCATCCGTTATTCCCTTCTGCCGGTGTGGATGCTGAACATCAAGTTCAACGGACAGAACTATAAATACGCCGTAAACGGACAGACGGGAAAGGTGGTAGGAAGCTATCCCATCGACAAGAAGAAAAAGAAGCGTCACTTCCGCAATACCGTTCTGAAGTTTACCCTTCCGATATCCGCTGTTATCTTTGCTGCCATGCAGATTTTCTTATAGGAGGTGCGGAATGAAAAGAAAGATTTCCATCATACTTGTATCTGTTCTGGCGCTCCTGTGCCTGATGCCTGCAGCCACAGCAGCGGGTACCCAAAGCTATGTATACGATAATGCAGGAATCCTTACGCAGGATCAGGTGAATATCCTGAATGTCCGGTGCAACTGGTTCGACAGCAGCGGAATGAATGTCATCGCAGCCACCGACCAGAGCCCGTCCGCATCTGCGGACGCACTGGCAGCACAGTACCTTGCAGGGGACGGCCTGGTGCTGCTTTACACTCCTTCCGCAGGCTTTGAAGTAAAGGCCTACGGGGCAGCGCAGAGCGCTGTTTCAGAAGCATGGTGCAGTCAGATGGCGGATATTGCAGACCAGAAGAACCTGGCGGCAGGTGTGTACGAAGGCTTCCAGTCCCTGATCTTCAATATAGATAACACTGCGGTTCTGGGCACCGAGCCGGTGCTTACGGATTATTTCAACGATCCGGTGGTGGATTATGCCGGATATCTTTCAGATACAGAGATAAGCACACTGAACCAGCAGCTGAGCGCCCTCAGAGCAAAGTACAATGTGGATGTGGCCATCTGCATTGACGAAACCCAGTGGGGGGATGAAGCCATGGCGGCAGCCGATGACACCTTTGATTATTATCTCTACGGTGCCGGAGCAGAGGATGACGGTATCATGCTGTACATATCAAAGGAGCCGAGAAACTACTGGATCACAACCCACGGATACGGGGAGTATGCCGTGACCGACAACGGCGTTACTTATCTGAAAAATTCCGTGATTCCGTATCTGAAGCAGGATGCATACTTTGATGCCTGCAGCTCCTTTGCCCAGGCGGCCGACGAGCTTTTGGCCCAGGCAGCCGCAGGAACACCGTATGACGAGGCCACCGAGGACTACAAGAAGCCTCTGACTGCAGGCAATATTATTGCAAGAATCATCCTTTCTCTTATAATCGGTCTCATCATCTCCATGATCATCGCCAAGGGTATAAACAACCGTAAGGTGGAGGAAATGAACACCGCAAGAGAACAGGCCGATGCCCACGGGTACATGAAGCCGGGAAGCTTCAACCTCCAGATGAGCCAGGATGTGTTCCTGTACAGCCATGTGGATCAGAGGCTGAAGCCGAAGGAGGATTCTTCCGGCGGCGGATCCCACATCTCTTCCAGCGGAAGAAGTCACGGAGGCGGAGGAGGCTCCTATTAGGAGGCATCCTTTGCAGGGGCCCGGGGACCGGGCGTCTTATGAAGAAATTTACTTATAAAATTTACATATAATATATTTGCTATATTGTTTTATTCGTTACAGAAAAAATTCGCAAAACGGCGAAAGAAGGAGGTAAGTTATGGGTTTAATTAAAGCAGCGTTAGGGGCAGCCGGCGGTGTTGCGGCAGATCAGTGGAAGGATTTCTTTGCCTGCGATTCTCTGCCTGCGGAGGTTCTGGTGGCAAGAGGGGTGAAACGGTCCTCCGGCAGATCCTCCAACACAAAGGGGTCTGATGACATCATCACCAACGGTTCTCTGATCGTGGTGGCGGACGGTCAGTGCATGGTCATTGTGGATCAGGGCAAGGTGGTGGACATCTGCGCCGAGCCGGGAGAATATGTCTATGACATGTCTACGGAGCCGTCTGTTTTTTACGGCAATCTGTCTGAAACAATTCCTGCTGTTCTGAAGAACATCGGAAAGCGTTTCACCTTCGGAGGAGAACCGCCGAAGACACAGCGGGTATACTATTTCAACACAAAGGAACTTATGGGAAACAAGTACGGGACGCCAAACCCTGTTCCGTTCAAGGTGGTAGACGAATCCATCGGTCTCAAACAGCCGGTATCCGTAAAGTGCTTCGGTGAGTACAGCTACCGGATTACAAACCCGGTTGCTTTCTATACAAATGTCTGCGCCAATGTGGACTGGGAGTATACAAGATCAGAAATCGACAGCCAGCTGAAGTCCGAGCTTCTTACAGCGCTTCAGCCTGCTCTGGCACAGATCAGCCGTCTGAAGATCATGTACGATGAGATTCCTCTGTACACAAAGGAACTGGCAAAGGCCCTCAACGATGAGCTCAGCGAGTCCTGGGGCCAGCAGAGAGGCATCGAGATCGTAAACTTCGGGGTATCCTCCGTTACCGTAACGGAAGAAGACGACCGGATGATCAAGGAACTGGTAAAGAATGCAACCATGTTCGGCACTGCAAACCAGGCTGCAGCCCAGCTGGCAGGGGCGCAGGCACAGGCCATGCGGGATGCGGCAAACAACCAGGGCGGCATGGGCGCCATGGGCGGATTCTTCGGTATGGGCATGGCCCAGCAGGCAGGCGGTGCCAATGCAGCAAATCTCTTTGCCATGGGCCAGCAGCAGGCAGCACAGGCAGCTCCTGCACAGCCGGCAGCTCCTGCAGCCGACACATGGACCTGCAGCTGCGGTGCACAGAACACCGGCAAGTTCTGCGCCAACTGCGGTACTCCAAAGCCGGCTCCGGCTCCTGCAGCAGGGGCCTGGACATGCAGCTGCGGCACACAGAATACCGGAAAGTTCTGTTCTAACTGCGGCACCCCAAAGCCGGCCTCCGATGAGTGGACCTGCGGCTGCGGCGCTGTAAACACCGGCAAGTTCTGCGCAAACTGCGGTTCACCGAGACCCCAGTAATCCGTTTCAGGTAAAATGGTTCTGGATCTTTTAAAGAGCAGGAACCGGAGGATGACCGGCGGATGTATGACCGTAATTTCAATCGGTAAGTCAATATACGAGAAATCCGCAGGCAGGGCAGTCCGCCTCATGCCTGCGGAGTCATAAAGAA
>JBJFFZ010000142.1:0-1965 GCA_051892195.1 Anaerovoracaceae bacterium | reverse complement strand
ACTTCTGGCAATGTTTGTAAAAGATTTTGGAAGCAGCTTATGTGAAATGGATACAATTTTGAATGAAAGGCAGAGCCCGGAGGATTTTTCTGCACTGCGGACCGCGGTCAGAAAAAAAGGAAACCGCGGGTATCTGTTTGTAAATAATTACCAGAGGCGACATTCAATGAGTGCCCACGATGGAGAAACCCTGGAGGTGCAGCTTGAGAAGGAAACGATTACGTATCCGGAGGTGAATATTTCAGACGGAGATTTCTTCTTCCTTCCTTTTTACATGCCCCTCGGAGATGGAGAATTAAGGTCAGCGCTGGCATCGCCGCTATGCCGTTTTTTTGATGGAACTCAGGAGGTCTATGTATTTTATACGGATCATGAGCCCTCGTTCGACTGGGAGCGTAAGCCAACAAACGCGAAAATCCTGACGATTACAAGAAACATGGCTCTGAATGCGTGGAAAACGGGGAAAGACAAACAGTATCTGCTGATCACAGAAGAAAAGGTAATTGAGTCTGATACTGGCTATGAGATTCTGGTGCGAAAGGGAGCGGATATCAGAAGCTACCCGCAGCTGCCGTCTGAGCCTGACGGTTATCAGTATGCAGGTATGGACGGAGAATTTTTCATATACAGGAAAAAAGAACCTGTTCCGAAGGCTCAGATCGTGTGCCGAAAGATCATGGAGAAAACGGACAGCAAATACTATAAACTGGAGCTGGAATATCCGGATCATATCAATGATTGTTTTATCCAGATTGATTTTATCGGAGATCAGGCAAAGCTGTTTGTGGATAAAAAATGGACAGGCGACTGGTTTTATACCGGGAAAACATGGGAGGTCGGTATGAAACGCTTCCATTTTCCGCAAAAAATAGAAATAGAAGTAGATGCATTATGGGAAACAGATGACATTTTTCTGGAAAAAGAGCCGGAATATAAAAACGGCGCTGCGTGTGGAATCGAAGCCATAGACGTTGCCGTGGAAACAAAGATTCCATTTATGGATAAAAGAGGGATATTATGACAAACAGACCTGTTTCATTGCGAAATTTTATTGTGGCAGAAGGATTTTGGAAAGACAGGATGGAGCTTGTTCGAACAGAGGTGATTCCTTATCAATGGGATATTTTAAACGACCGAGTTACCGATGCAAATCCAAGTTATTGTATGCGCAATTTCAGGATTGCAGGGAAATTACTGAAAGAACAGCGGGAGATGGGAGCCTCATTTCAGGAGCCTGTGTATACATTTCGGGGATTTGAAACACTTCCGGATGAGCTGGGGCTTCTGGATGATAAATTTTATGGCTTTGTATTTCAGGACAGTGATTTTGCAAAATGGATAGAAGCAGTGTCATATTCTCTGATAAATCACCCGGATCCGGAGCTTGAAAAAGTTGCGGATGAGGCAATTGAAACCGTGTGCGCAGCCCAGCATGAAAACGGATATCTTGACACTTATTATATCATCAATGGAATGGATGGAATTTTCACCAATCTGCGGGATCATCATGAGCTTTATTGTTTCGGACATCTGACAGAAGGTGCTATTGCCTATTACCAGGCCACAGGAAAAAGAAAGCTTCTTGATGCAACTATAAAGTTTGCAGATTTTATTGAGGCCCGTTTTGGAGAGGAAAAAGGAAAATGTAAAGGATATTCCGGACATGAGATTGCGGAGATGGCTTTGGTTCGTCTGTATGAAGTAACCCGGGAAACGAGATATCTGAATCTCGCCAGATTCTTTATTGATGAACGTGGGAAACGGCCATATTATTGGGACAGTGAGAAGCATTTGGAAAAGCGTGAGACCAGAGAAAATGTACATTACAGGTGGAATCGGCGGAACAAGCATCGGGGAAGCATTTTCATTTCCCTTTGATCTTCCGAACGATCTGGCATATGCAGAGACATGTGCTTCTATCGGCTTGATTTTTTTGAGAGAAGAATGCTGGAAAAAGAAGTAAAG
>JBJFFZ010000141.1:0-83082 GCA_051892195.1 Anaerovoracaceae bacterium | reverse complement strand
AAAAAACAGGGCCGGCAAACGCCGGCCCCGCAGGTATCTTTTCTTATAAGTATTAAGCTGTCTTTTCGCAGAAGCGGTACAGGATGGCTGCCGTCTCAGCACGGCTGGCCTTTCCGGAAGGGTCCACGATTCCGCTGCCCCTGCCGTTGATCAGACCTTCGCCCACGGCCCACTGCATGGCTTCTTCTGCCCACGGACTGATGCGGGACGCATCGGCAAAGCCCTGAAGGCTGGTATTTTCACCGGCGCTCACATCATACCCCTTGAACTTTGCATAGCGGTATAAAACCGCAGCAAAGGCTTCCCGGGTAATGTCGCCTTCCGGAACAAACCTGCTGTCATATCCCTCAACGATTCCGTTTTCCGCTGCCCAGGCAACGGCATCCGCATACCACGCACCTGCAGGCACATCCGTAAATCCGCAGGAACCGACTGCCGGTTCGCCCTCAAGACGGTACAGCACAGTCACCAGCATTCCCCGGGCGGTAGTTCCGTCAGGATCAAATGTAGTCTGGCTGGTGCCCTTCATAAGGCCGTTATCCACGCAGTAACTGATCCCGTCGTAGCTCCAGTCATTTCGCACGTCTGTGAACTGGCTGACTGCAGACACCTTGTCTGAGGTTGCGAAATTTGTCATATAGATCTGCTCCGCAAGCTTTCCGTCGATCATATTTGTCATTACAATCCCCAGGCTTTTCTTATTGCTCAGGGAATCCGGCTGCGCAAGGCGCGAATCCTCCATGAGCGACCGGTTGATTGCCCGTGGCTGACTCATATCGTCCTTGGCTGCAGAATAGTTAAACAGGTATGCATGATCGGTCAGTCCGCTGCCGGTGGCATCGTCCACCGTGCCTCTGAAGTATTCAACCTTGACAGTTGCATCGCTTTCCCCATAGTTGTCCTGAACGTAAACCTGGTCGCAGACCTTCTGCGCTTTTTTTACGGAGCTGTAGTCGTTGGAATCCCATGTACCTGCGTCCGGACCCAGCGTATCCAGAATGGAATAGTCCAGGGATTCGGACTCCTTGTTCAGTTCATCAACATACTCCTGGGTCAGGGAAAGTCTGCTGACAAATACGATCTTTCCTCTCACCTGCCCCAGCGTCGGAATCTGCTCTCTTCCGCCTGCAGCAGGCCGGTAAATCGGATAAGAACTGTCTTTTATGTATGGTACCACATGGCGTGCAACCACATCATCGCTCAGCGGATCAGCAAAGAAATCCACCACGGTATTTGCGATGGTGCTGTCGCCCTTTAACGTAACCACCAGGGTTTCTTCCGGATGGGATGCAAGGAAATCCTTTGCTGTATCCATCACCTCTTCCAGCTCCAGAATTCCGTTGGTGCTGTTTAAGCAGACGATAAAGGCTTCCCCGTGAATAATATTCGGGTCGGATTCTGTTGAAGCGGAAGCCCGGTCAATTCTGATATCCCAGGCTCTCACACCTGCATTCAGCTGCTCATCCAGATACAGCTGCTGGCAGGTTGCCCATGTTTCAAACATCAGTTCATTTGCAGCTCCTGCATCATGGGTTCCCGGAATATTCACCTGGGAAAGGAGCATATTGTCCGGAAGCTTTGACATCCAGTTTCCCGGATTGATCTCATCACCGGCGGCATTCGCCTTATATTCGGTAGCGCTGCCCGGATTCAGCAGATGAAGCTCCCACGGCAGAGCCGTGGCGCTCTGAACAAGCTTCACATCGTTCTTATCATTGCTGCGGCCGCTGGCATCCAGTCCGCCTTCAATGGAAAGATACAGCCTGCTGTTTACGTTGTAGATGTAATAAACACCGTTCTTTCCTTCTGCCGGAATAAACCGCCACAGCTGACTGGCATGTTCATCTCCCTCATTGGTCCATACATGGGCGACGGCACCTGCTTCCAGGCTCTGATCGTCCACATCCCACACCTGATAGGTAAGAATATGATCCTGTATATTGTAGCTGCGGAGCCTGTATGCCTGCTTTGATTCAATCCATTCCGCAGTGATCTTCGCTGACGTTCCCAGATCGTAAAGATGCAGACAGTTTCCCACAACAGTGCCGTTTTCATTCACATTGACATCGCACTGATATCCTTCCGGATTGAGCATAAACACAGGCGCTCCGGAGGAAGGCTCGTAGACCCCGTTCTGACTGCCCGGCAGCTTTACCTCATCCCCGGAGAGCATGAGGGCATCCGTGGGCTTAATGACCCACTTCTGCGCATCGTCAAAACTGGTCGTGGCAATCTTTGCATACTGCTTGATCTCATTTTTTTCCGTGCCGATATAGACATTGCCCTTTTTGCACACGATGTAATACGTATCTTCCTCTCCGTCTACCGGGATAAACTTAAACTGCTGATTATCCCGCTTCGGGTTCTCATCATCGTGGTACTGATGAAGGACTTCCCCGGTTTTTCCGTTGTCTCCCTCAGTATCAATCCAGTATGAGCTGTCCTCATAGCGGATTCCGTAATACCCGTCTTTCACATACTCAAATTTCATTTCACAGTTGTCGCCGCTCTGATAATCCAGATGCACCACGGCATTGAACGTACTGCCGCCTCCGTTAATATTCCACCGGTAGCATGTCTGCCGCATCTGGCTCAGGGGGTCGTCGGCACTGCTGCTTCCCTGCTTCAGCCATATGTGATACGTTTGGTTCGTATTAAACAACTCATAATCGCTCATGGCCTTCACCGTGCCGGCGCCGTCCGTTCCAAATACAGGAACCCCGATCCCCGCCAGCAGGATGATCAGCGATAATGCAATGGACGCTGCACCCTTCGCAACATGCAGACGTTTTCTTTCGCTTCTTCTCACGCTTTCCTTACCTCCTTAAACTCATACAAACAGAAACCTGCAGCAATGCGCCACAAGCCTGCCGCACACCGCAGTATATACAGATATGCAATATTTTACACCGCCGACCATTTCATATCAATATACCCCGGCAAATAAAAACAAACCCCGCCGCCGGACGTGCGCTCCGCGGCACCCCTGATACAGCAGATCCGGACAACGCTCCCGCAGAAGGCAGAGCATCCTTTTCTCCGAAGAAAAACCCTGCAGCCAAAAAACTGCAGGGTTTTTCAAACATATGGTACGCCCGGTGCGATTCGAACGCATGACCTTCAGAATCGGAATCTGACACTCTATCCAACTGAGCTACGGGCGCATATCCGTGGGCGGAACAACGCCCGCCCTTTTTTCAACAAGTGACATTATAACACAATGCCTGCAAAAGCAGAACCCCCATTTTCCGACTTTTTTCAAAGATTCTGCAGCTATGCGGAAATCCCGGAAATCAGCCGGTCTGCCCCGTCGATGACCCGGCAGAATTCCGCCTGAAGGGCCAGTATTTCCCTGAGCTGTTCCCCGAGTCCTTCGTACTGCCGGTTCTGGAGATCTCTCTCAAGCTTCTGATACCGCTGATACAGCGGCGTCAGGGACAGGTTTCCCGTTGTGCCTTTAAAGGTATGGGCCTGAAACATCAGCTCCCCATAATCCCTGCGTTCCAGGGCCTCCTCCATGGCAGTCTCCGCAGCCTGCCGGCTGAATATTTTCAGACACTTCAGATAAAGGGCTTCATTTTTCAACATCCGTTCAATAGCCTCACTGGTACACGCCCCCAGAGCATCCAGCTCCTTCCACAATTGTTCCATATATCCACACTCCTTTTGTGCAGCATCACTTTATTGAACGGAAGTATTGTACCACAGTGATCGACCCTCTGCATCGTCAAAGGGAAATTTTTTTCAAAAAGTGCCTGATTTCACTCGGTTTTTGCAGAATACTGTCGAAGGATTATGAATGCTTCTGTTCTGTTACAAAGTGTCCCAGACGAAGAATTTCATCCCTTGTTCCGGCCCTTTTTACCGTCCACATGCACTTCTCCGGATCGTCCACAAGAAATCCGGTAATTTCCCCTATGCCCCACCGGATCAGTGCCGGAGCAAGGGGTGCATCCGGACCCCAGAGGAATATGTCCTTTCCTTCATCGGCAGCCGCCGATGCCACAATTCCTGCGGTTTTATCCGCCAGAGAGCATCCGCTGATCACAAGGCTGTCTGCCTGAGGAAGCAGCTCCTCCCAGGCGTCAAACCGATAGTCCCGGTAAGTAGTATCCAGCCGGAGGATGTTGATGATTCCCGGCGCATTTGCCAGCTCCTCTCTGTCATAATACGGCTCCAGCATCAGGGTCTGCTTTCCTTTTGTATGGCTTTCGCAGAACTGGCCGAACACCCCTCTGCTCCGCCGTCCTCCGGGATAGGCCGACTCCTTTCCGGATAAAAACTCCTCCCGGTTGAAATAGGCATTGACGGCCGCCAGTCCCAGAGCTGCTTCATAAGGATTCCAGCTGAGAATCCCCCGGGCAGCCTCCTTCAGGGGCATCCCCGGCTGAAAATCCACCTGAAACGGAAATCGCTGCCACTTCTCTGTGCGGACCTTGGCAAGCCCTGCCGTTCCGTCCTCTGCCAGAACCATACACCATTCTGCCCCCACCACAAAATCCCGGATCACCAGATCCGTCCGTTCCATGGACTCCAAAAGTCTGTTATAAATGCTCCACTTCATATGCAACCTCTTCTTTCCGGCGGCGGGCCGCCGCAACCTTCAGGCAGATTCCCGGAGAATCCCCCTGCTCTGCGAAATGATTACCTGTAACACTCCGGTTACATTTTATTAAAAAATAAATATTTTTTTATAACTTTCATAACTTTGTATTGATTTTTGTATTACATTATTTTACAATTTTTACGGAAGTATCCGTTCTGGTAATTCGGATACACGGGAATTCTGTTTCCTGATTCCATTGGTAATTTAAAAGAGTGAGGGAAAAGCAGTTCTGAAAACATCCAAACCGTCAGTCATCCTGCGGTATATGAAAAATACAAGTAGGTTATGCAGAAATGAGGAAATTATGAAAAACAACATGAATTATCAGCGCAGCAGATTAATTACGATTCATCAGACCGGAGCAAGCTGCTCTCTGTGTGAGGCAGAAAACATTGACTCCGGCACGATCTATAAAGGACAGTGCATCTGCCGGAGCTGTCTCGGGCTGATCCGCGGCATGCAGGCAGAGCTTACTGCCCGGGCGGCGGAAGCCTGCAGCCCATACGCACGTTGAAGCCGATTCGTTCTTAATAAGGAAGTTATATTGCGATTTCTGACAGCTTCCTTCCTCTCATTTACCACATTGTTTCTTACAGAAGGGATATGATTCTGAAGGTCATATCCCTTTTTATACAAGTCTATTCTCAGAAGCCTGCCTTCTTCATGGCAGTGACGAAATACTCCGGCAGGGGGGAATCAAATTCCATATACGCACCGGTTGCCGGGTGCACAAAGCCCAGCTCCTTTGCATGAAGGATCTGTCCCCGGACCCCCTTCAGACCTTTCTTAGGGCCGTACAGAGGATCTCCCAGGAGCGGATGGCCCAGGTACGCCATATGAACACGGATCTGATGGGTCCGGCCGGTTTCCAGCCGGCACTCCACAAGATTGAAGGCTCCCGCCCGCTCAAGAACCTTGAAATTTGTCACAGCCCGCCTTCCCGTCTGCTCGCTGACCACCGCCATTTTCAGGCGATCCTTCGGGTTTCTGCCGATGGGGGCATCGATTCTTCCTTCGTCTTCTCTGAAATTGTTGTACACCACGGCGCGGTACGCTCTGTGGATACTGTGAACCGCAAACTGCTCCGCCAGCCCCCTGTGGGCGCTGTCGTTCTTTGCCACCACCAAAAGACCGCTGGTGTCCTTGTCGATCCGGTGCACAATCCCCGGCCTGACCACACCGTTAATAGAGGACAGCTGATCTCCGCAGTGATGCATCACTGCATTGACAAGGGTCCCCGTATAATTTCCCACCGCCGGGTGCACCACCATGCCTCTGGGCTTGTTCACCACCAGCAGATCGGAATCCTCATATACGATATCCAGAGGAATATCCTCCGGCAGAACGTCCAGAACCTCAGGCTCCGGCAGCTCCACCGTAATCCGGTCCTCCGCCCGGAGCTTATAATTCTTTGAAAGGGTTTCTCTGCCTTCTACGGCAACGTTTCCCGACTCGATGAGCTTCTGCAGCCAGCTTCTCGTAACACCGGCAAGCTGCCGGGCCAGAAAAGCATCGATCCGGGTGCCGGCCCCTTCGCTGCCGGCTTCCATTGTTATGATCTCACCCATTACTCAGTTTTTCCTTTTCGCCTCTGGAGTCCAAAAGCACCAGAGCAATCAGCACAAAGCAGCCCAAAACGATGCAGATATCTGCAAAATTAAAGATATAAGGCCATACGCGAAAGTCCAGATAATCCACCACATAGCCCAGCCGGATTCTGTCGATGATATTTCCGATGCCGCCCCCTACAACCATGGAGAGAACGAAGAGAACCGCCGGCGGTTCCGTTTTGCGGCGGATAAAAATATACACAGCAAGTGCTGCCATGATCAGGGCCGTTCCTGCAATCACAATCCCCTGATACCCGGAAAGCATGCCCATGGCAATGCCGTTGTTGGGAATCACATGAAGATAAAAAAAGCCTGGAATTACAGGAATCTCCCCAAGCATTCCGATGAAACGGATCACCAGCCATTTCAGCAGCTGGTCTGCCGCAGCCGCGGCAGCAATCAACAGAAGATACTGCATGTCAAACGTACTCCTTTGCACAAAAGAGGCTGTCCCTTCAAGGAAACAGCCCCGTAATTATCAGAATATAGATCAAAGTAAAGCTACCCCAGCAGAATAAGAAAGGCTCTGCCCACCATCTGGATCACAAGGATCGCCAGAATGGGGGAAAAATCAATCCCCATAGAATAGGTAAACCGCTGAAGCAGCATCCGGAAGGGTCTCAGAAACGGCTCCGTCAATGTCTGGATAAAGCCGTAGATCCTCTGAAGCTGATACGGCATGGCCGGAACAAACCAGCTCATAATGGCCTCCACCACAATCAGCATCACAAGAATGTCGCAGAACCAGTAAACGGCGCACGCAAGCAGTCTGCTCATATACCACCCCTACCTGCGCCACGGACTTCCGGCAATGGACATGGTGCTTCTGGCCTCTGTCTCGGTTCCGGAAAGCACATCCACGTTGTCCGGCGTAAATACAAAGATATTGTTGGCAACCTTCTGAACGTTTCCGTTGAGGGCATAGGTTGCCCCGCTCAGAAAGTTGAAGATCTTGTGCGCTGTCTCATTATCAAGATTTGCAAGATTGATGATCAGAGGCTTTCTGCTCTTGAGACCATCCACCAGCTTCGGACATTCATCAAAGCTGGAAGGCTCTGTCACCACCAGCTTAAACTGCTGTCTCGCTGCTGTTCCGTTGTTCTGCATGCTAACCACCTTACTTTCCCGAGGCTCCATCTTAGGCTGATTAAAGGAGCTTCTTTCCGGATACGAAAAATCGCGATGAGAATTGACTGCAACCGGCTGCGGACGCATCTGAGCCGCAGGCGCGCGCTTCACCTCCACCACTTCTTCTTCCATTTCATCCTCTTCATCCACTTCTTCCATACCGATCATCATTTTAAATCTGTTGAAAAACCCTTCTGCCATATAAAATTTCCCCCTGACTGTTTTATCTCACAACGTGTTGAACTCACTGGTAGGTTCTGGCGCCAAAGATGGCAGTACCTACGCGAATCACTGTGGAACCCTCCTCAACAGCAACGACTCTGTCATTGGACATGCCCATGGACAGGTACCGGAAGTCAAGATGCTCATGACTGATTCCGGACAGTTCATCGTAAAGCTGCTTCATTTCTCTGAAAAACGGACGCACCTCCTCCGGATCTTCTGCATAAGGAGCAATGGTCATCAGTCCCCGGATGCGAAGATGGGGGCAACGGTCCAGAATATCGTGAACCAGCGCAGCTGCGCTGTCCACATCCACACCGAATTTTGCCTCGTCCTGTGCTGCATTGACCTCCACAAGGATGTCCATGTTTATCCCGTGCTGGGCCGCCCTCCGGTCGATCTCCTCTGCAAGGCGAAGAGACTCCACCGAATGGATCATACAGACCTTGTCTATTATATATTTTACCTTATTTGTCTGCAGATGTCCAATCATATGCCAATTTACTTTTTTTACTTTTTCGTACTTTTCCAGGATCTCCTGCACCCGGTTTTCTCCGATGTCGGTAACCCCGGCGTCAATGGCTTCATTGATCTCCTCTGCTGTGTGGTTTTTTGTAACCGCACACAGAAGAACATCCTCCGGCCTCCGGCCGCTGCGAAGAGCTGCCTGTGCCTTCTCTTCTTCTATCATCCTGATGTTTTCTGCAATCGTACCCATTTGTGTTATTCGCCTCTGTCTGATCTATGATTTTTTATCTTCCCCGGAGGAATCCTTCCCGTCTGTGCCGGAATCCTCCGGATCATCTTCTTCTTTGTCACTGATACTGCTCTGATCCACCTTTTCGATCTCATCGTAGACATTGACGGTCTCTACCCGCTTGCTTTCGCCGTTTTCATCCTGCCGGTAAAAATACCCGGAAGCCACCAGGGAATTGACACCGTCCGAGTCCAGAATCTTAACCGGTGTAAAGGTGATGTCTCCGGTGACATCCCTGACATAGACGCCTGGAACACCGTCCTGACTCACGATGAAGGAGTTGTCCACCATAAGCCCGTTGGAATCCGAGGTCATGATCTTTGTTTCGATCCTGCGGATGGAACCGAGATCCTCATAGTAGCAGTCAAACTCTGCGATCAGCATGATGCCGTCCTCGTCATCATAAAGCTGCGCCACCGTTCCCTTTACGTTTCCTTTTGGAAGCTGCAGCACGATTTCGCGCCCTTCCGAGAAGGAGCCCAGAAGCTCCGGTTCGATCCAGGTTACGGCATACCATTTGTGATTGTCCACGATCTTAAAGAGCGGTTCGCCGGTTCTGGTCTTTCCCTTCCCCACATTCAGGGTGTCGATGGAAAGGGACTCAAGCTTTGTACGGTCCAGCAGGGACATGGTATACGGATTGAACACGGCCTCGTATCCGTCCATCTCATAGCTGAGAATCCCGGAAGTCTGGGCAATGTTCTTTCCTGTGACCCCGAAGGTGTGGTCCGGCGCTTTATTCCCTGCATTGTCAGAAAACAGACCGCCTGTATCCGGTGTTCCCCCGGAATAATCCTCCAGCGCCCGGATGTACAGACTGAGACGATCCCTGATTTCCTGGCTGTCGGTATTGCTGTACTGCTCCCGAAGCTCTGCCTCCACTGCATCCATCCGGTCATGCTCGGACAGAACCACGCCCATATCCTCCACGCTGCCTGCCCGTCGGTTATACTCGGTAAAAAAGCTTTCGTCGGCAGCCTGTCCGGAAGGATCCATTGTAATGATCTCTGTTCCGGCCCGTACGCCGGTTCCCTCTGTGAAGTGATACCCTACGCTGCCGTCATAATCGGAAAAATACACAATTTCATTTTTTACAAAATAGCAGGTCACATCGTGGGAATTTTCCAGAGAACCGTACTGTATGGTCATGGTCTTCTTCATGGCTCCCGTGACGCTGGGATACACATACACCGCTGCAATGAGCAGTGCAAGGATCACCAGATATATGGGAATAATCCATCGTTTTCTGTTCTTTTTTCTCTTTTTTTTCTTTGCCTTTTTCTCTGTCACAGGATCCTCCGCACCCCTCTTTCCGGCTGCCTGTTCTTATGATCTGATCATCGGAATTTTTCTATGATCTTTCGTTCTTCCTTTGTGAGTCCCTCCGACTCTGCCAGATATGCCTCCCACAGATCCGGTCTCCGCTGGCTGGTTATGCGGCACGCCTGTTCCAGCTGCCACAGCCGGATGGCCTTGTGATTGCCGGACAGCAGCACCTCAGGAACCTCAAGCCCTTCAAAGGACCGGGGTCTTGTGTACTGTGGATACTCAATGAGCCCGGAATACACAGATTCGCCCATTACGGAGCTGTCGTTTCCCAAAACCTCAGGGATGAAGCGCACGGAGGCGTCGATGACCACCATGGCTGCCAGCTCCCCTCCCGTCAGGATATAATCTCCGATGGACACCTCCTCCGGCTTCCAGTAATCTAAAATCCGCTCATCGATGCCCTCGTAGTGACCGCAGAGAATCACCAGCTCCTCCTCCCGGGCCAGCTCTCTGGCCAAATCCCCGTCCAGCCGTCTCCCCCGGGGAGACATGTACAGAATCCGCTTGCGCTGTGCGTCAACGGAGCGCAGAGCATCGAAGACAGGCTGGGCCATCATGACCATGCCTGCACCTCCCCCGAAGGGAGCATCGTCCGCCCGGCTGTGTTTGTTATCTGCAAAATCCCGGATATTGACGGTATTGACCGAAAGGAGCCCTTTTTCGGCGGCCCGTCCCAGCATGCTGGCCCCGAGAACCGGGGCGAACATTTCAGGAAACAGGGTCAGAATATCTACCTTCATCAGATTTCCTCCTGCTCCCCGAACAATCCGTCGATTGGATTAATCTTCATTATACCACTATTTATATCGATGTCTGTTACAATTTCATAAACTGCCGGTACGAGATATTTTTTCCCGTCATCCATTCGGATCTCGTACAGGTCCTGGGCGGTGTTCTGGATCACATCGGATACAGTTCCGATATGGCGTCCTTCCTGATCCACTGCTTCAAGGCCGATGAGATCGAACACGAAATACTCGTCCTCTGCAAGCTCCCGCAGCTGGCTGCGGTCAATGGTGAGATACCGGTTGCGGAGGGCCTCGGCACTGTTGCGATCGTCGATGCCTGCAAGCTTCAGGATCACCAGATTCTTCTGATACCTGGCCCGTTCCACGGTCATGAGATCCTCTCCCACATACAGCTGTGCAAGCTCATCAAAGCGATGGGGATCATCTGTGTACGGGTACACCCGGACCTCCCCCCGGATCCCCGAGGCCGCTGTTATTTTTCCTACCTTAATTCTGTCTAACATCCGTACTCCGTTCCTTTATGCCGATCAGCGGCGGCTGCCGCTGCCTGTTTTTATGATGTGCAAAAAGGCATCGCGGATGCGATGCCTTCATTCGTTTTCCTACTGTACGATTTCCACCGTAACCTTTTTCTTTTCCTTTGTCGCCGCAGCACGAACCACGGTTCGGAGAGCCCGGGCAATCTTGCCCTGTTTTCCGATGACTTTCCCCATATCATCCGGTGCAACCCTGAGTGAAATTGTGATTCCCTGCTTGTTTTCCTCTGATGTTACAACAACACTTGCAGGATCATCAACCAGCGACTTCGCGATAGCCTCAACTAATTGTACCACGCGTTCCACCCTCTTCTTATTCTACGATACCTGACTTCTTGAGAAGGCTCTTTACAGTATCGGTAGGCTGAGCGCCGTTGCCGAGCCACTTCTTTGCCTTTTCTGCATCGATCTTGATTTCGCCCGGATCCTTCAGCGGGTCGTATGTTCCGATTTCTTCGATGAATCTTCCGTCTCTTGGTGCTCTTGAATCAGCAACAACGACTCTGTAGAAAGGCTTCTTTTTTCTTCCCATTCTCTTTAATCTGATCTTTACTGCCATAATAATTTTCCTCCTGAATAAAAAATTTCAAATATATCTGGATTTCCGAAAATCCCTCCGTGACCTCTGGTCACCCCGGATCTGCGGATTTACCTGAATCCCCTGCGCATTTTCTTTCCCATCTGCTTAGGCGATTTTGTAAACTGCTTCATTACCTTGCAGGCTTCCTCGTACCGCTTGATGAGCTGGTTGATCTGGCTCACCGGCTGACCGGACCCTGCAGCGATCCTCTTGCGCCGGCTGGCGTTCAGGATCTTTGGATTGTTCCGTTCCTCCTTTGTCATGGAGTTGATGATGGCCTCCATGCGGATGAACTCTTTTTCTGATTTTTCGATGTCCTCGTCGCTGATCTTCTGACCGCCGACTCCCGGAAGCATCCCTACGATGGAGCGCATGCCCCCCATCTTTTTGATCTGGCCCATCTGGCTGAGGAAGTCCTCCAGGGTAAACTGGTTTTTGCGGATCTTCTTTTCCAGCTCCTCCGCTTCCTTTTCATCGAACTGCTCCTGAGCCTTTTCGATGAGGCTGAGCATATCGCCCATGCCGAGAATTCTGGATGCCATCCGCTCCGGATGAAACGGTTCCAGAGCATCGAACTTTTCTCCCATACCGATGAACTTGATGGGTTTTCCGGTCACTGCCTTTACGGAAAGGGCCGCACCGCCTCTGGAATCACCGTCCAGCTTTGTCATGATGATGCCGTCAATGCCAAGGGCGTTGTTGAAGCCCTCTGCTGCAGTCACCGCATCCTGACCGGTCAGGGCATCCACCACTAAAAGGATCTCATGAGGCCGGACTGCATCCCTGACCCGGACCAGCTCATCCATCAGCTCCTCATCGATGTGCAGACGGCCGGAGGTATCCACAATCAGGACATCGTAGCCCCGGTACTCTGCGTCCTTTGCGGCAGCTTGTGCAATCTTTTCCGGTCGTTTTTCCGCCCGGTCTGTGTAGACAGGAACGCCTACGCGCTCTCCCACCACCTCCAGCTGGTCGATGGCCGCCGGACGGTACACGTCGCAGGCAGCCAGCATGGGTTTTTTGCCGTTCTTCTTCAGATAAGCCCCAAGCTTTCCTGCTGTGGTGGTCTTACCGGTACCCTGAAGTCCCGCAAGAAGAATTACGGTAAATCCGCTGGATGAATATGTCAGCTTGCTGCCGGTACCTCCCATCAGGGAGACCAGCTCCTCATTTACAATTTTGATCACCTGCTGGGCAGGTGTCAGGCTCTGCAGAACATCGGCGCCGAGACATTTTTCTTTTACGGATGCTACGAAGCTTTTTACGACCTTAAAGTTGACATCTGCTTCCAGAAGTGCCATTTTGACTTCGCGCATTGCTTCGTTGACATCTGCCTCGGAAAGGACGCCCTTGCCCTTCAGTTTTTTAAATACGCCCTGGAGTTTTTCTGAAAGTCCCTCAAAAGCCATAGTTTCTCCTATTCCTCGAGACTGCCCAGCATCTGCCGGATGGTCCCGAGCTGTTGTATCAGCTCACTGCTGTCAGGAGCATCTCCCGTCTGGAGCCTGCAGATCATCTGATCCACAGCGGCGGAGGCTTTCTCCGCCTGGGCGCCCCGCACCCGGAAACGCTCCAGAATCCCCAGCTTCTGCTCGTAGGTCCGCAGTGACTTTTCTGCCTTGTGAATGGTATCATGAACGGCCTGCCGGCTGACCCCAAGTTCCTCTGCAATCTCGCTCAGGGAGTAGTTTTCTTCATAATAGTACTGAAGAACCTCCTTCTGGCGGGGAGTGAGCAGTTCACCGTAAAAATCGTAAAGCATGCCGATTTCAATTGTCTTTTCTACTGATTTTTCAGCCAGTGCAACCACCTCTTTCACGAACCTCTGATAGATTACCACACAGAAAAAAGGGTGTCAAGCAATTTTGTTTGACACCCCGAAAAACTTTTCTCTCATTGAATTTTTTACGTTCCGCACCCGAAGGCGCGCTTCATTTTCCGGCCTCTGTCTGATTTAAGACATGAGATATTTCACTTCCGGCACGCTGCTTTCGTTCAGCAGCTCCATGGCAATCTGAAGATCGGTCTGCCCTGCAGAAGCTTTGGAATACCCCGTGAGGATGGAATACAGATCCCGCTTCGGCGTGTAGCGCACTGTTTCAAAGCCGCACCGCAGCTCCTGTTCCTTCTTCATGGCCTCCTTTGCGTCCGCCAGAGTCCCGATGGCGTCGATGAGCCCGTTTTCCAGAGCCTGGGACGCCGTATAGATCCTTCCGTCAGCAATGGCCCGGACCGCTTCCTCGCTCATGTTTCTTCCCTTTGCAACGATTCCCACAAACTGGTCGTAGCATTCATCCACGTACTCCTGATAGATGGCCCGCTGCTCTTCGGTCAGAGGCTCGTAGCTGTTGCCCATGGCCTTGTTTTCGGCGGAGCGGATGATTTCCACCTTCACGCCCACCCGTTCCAGAAGACCGCTGGCATCGATGATGGGACCCACATAGACCCCCACGGAACCGGTGGTGCAGTTGCGGTTTGCCGTAATCTTGTCCGCAGCCGCGGACAGATAATATGCCCCGGAGGCTGCCGTCTCCGCAAAGTAGGCGTAGAGCGGCCGTCCCGTTTCTTCCTTGTATTCCATGAGCTTCAGGTACATCTCATCCGTGGGATACACGCTGCCTCCCGGAGAATTGACATAAAGCATAATCCCTTTGTTTGACGTGTCATTTTTCATGTATTCCACCTGCCGCAGGAGCCAGCTCTGCTGGTAGGTATCGTTGGAGGACGCTGAGGAAGTAATTGTTCCTTCTATGTAAAGCACCCCTACATAAGGGTCTCCGCCTCCGTAGCCCTCGTCTCCGGCAAAGTAGCTCACCAGGCCTGCAATAATCCCCGCAAGCACCAGAAGCCCTAATGCGATCCCCGCAATGAGAAATTTTGTCTTCTTTTTTTTCGGCGGAGGAGCAAAAACACCTGCCTCCCCGGGCCCGCCGGCTCCGCCGGCACTCACGCCCTCCGGGCCGTACACAAAGGCCTCCGGCCTTGTAAATTTAATATCGTTCATATCTTCGTTCATTGCTTCGTACAATCCCCTTTCTTTTCTGCATGCTTCTGCACTGCCGGCAGGCGCCGGCGTCCCTTTCCCCCGGACAGTTCCGGACCCCAATGCGGAATTCCGTCCCTGCCAGCCTCTGCTAATCATAATATTCCTGTTCCCCCACATCAAGCAGATTTTTTTGCTCCGGCAGGAATCTTTTTCCGGTTCATCTGTTAAAATAAGGCTGCCGGATAGTTTCGGACCATCCGGCAGGAACAGTAATAACAGAAATAAGAAAGAAGGAACCTGCCATGAATCCATTTGATGAACTCATTTCCCGTCACCAGACGGCATCCATAAAATACGACGGCTCTGCCGTCTTTCACAGACCGGAGGGCCTGCTGCCCATGTGGGTTGCAGATATGGACTTCCGGGCGCCTGCGCCGGTGCTTCAGCGGCTTGGCCGCTGCGTGGAGCACGGAATTTTCGGCTACGGACTGATTCCGGATTCCTATTATGAAGCCGTTATGGACTGGTTTAAGGACCACTTCGGCCTTGGGGCCCGGCGCCCCTGGATCGTCACCACGCCGGGGGTGGTCTTTGCGCTGGCTGCAGGAGTCCGGGCCTTTACGGAGCCGGGCGACGCAGTCCTCATTAACCGGCCGGTGTACTATCCCTTCAGCAACGTGATCCGTGACAACGGACGGACCCTGGTGAACTCCCCTCTGAAGCTTGCAGACGGGCGGTATGAAATGGATTTTGAAGATATGGAACGCAAAATCAAAGAGCATCAGGTGAAGCTTTATATTCTCTGCAGCCCCCACAATCCCGTAGGCCGGGTGTGGACGAAGGACGAGCTGCGCCGGGCGGGCGACCTGTGCCGCAAATACGGCGTCACCGTGATTTCCGATGAAATTCACTGCGATTTTGTGTGGTCGGATCACCCCCACACCTGCTTTGCGTGTCTGGGACCGGAATATGAAGACATCTGCATGATCTGCACCGCACCCAGCAAGACCTTTAACCTGGCAGGACTGCAGGTTTCAAATATCATGATTCCAAACGAAACGCTCCGGCGGCGCTTCAAAAAGGAGCTGACAACCCAGAGCGCCCCGGGTCCCAATGTCATGGGGATGGCAGCCTGCGAGGCCGCTTACCGGGAAGGCCTTTCCTGGCTTGAGGAGCTGCGGAGCTATCTGCGGGAAAACATCGCCCTGGTCCGCAGATTTACGGAGGAGCTTCCCGGCATCTCCCTTATAGAGCCGGATGGCACCTACCTTCTGTGGCTTGACATGCGGCAGCTGGGCCTGACGGAGGAAGAGCTGGAAGCCTTCATTACCCGGGCCGGCCTGTGGCTGGACGGAGGCACCATGTTCGGACCGGAGGGACTGGGCTTTCAGCGGATCAACATCGCCTGTCCCCGTTCCCTGGTGCAGCAGGCCATGGAAAACCTGCGGGAGACCCTTAAAACCCTCAGGTAAGGTCAGTCCCGGTTCTCTGCACCATTTTCCTCAGCAGGCTGCAGAACCCGGGGAGCTCTGTACAAAAGCCGAAAAAACGGAGACCCCGGGAAAAGGTCTCCGTTTTTTCTGTTTTGTTTTTATTTTTTTGCTGCGGGACGCAGCGCTGTCTTTTTTGTTCGTTACAGCTTCTTATCCATTACTGAAGATATTTTCCGTCGATGTAGGCGTCCAGCCAGCTGTTCAGTTCTTTCTGTCCGTCGATTCCTGTGGATTCGTAGAAGCGGATGGCGTAGATGTTGTCGTCTCCAGTGCTGAGCTCCTTCAGCGGCCCGAAGGCTGTATGGGATCTGCAGTTTTCAAACAGAACCAGAAGCTTCTGCGGGTCGGTGATGGTCACCGCTCCCTGCTCAAAGGCCGGGAATACGCCGCTGTCATACCAGGACTCGGTCCTTACATCCGGAATGCCGTCGGTGATGGAGGTCACTACAGCCCCGGCGATTCTGGAAAGATCCAGCTGCAGCATGGAGCCGTAGCCGTTTTCCTGAATCCAGGCAATGGTATTGGTAAAGTACGGATAGATTTCGAAATATGCGGAAAGATAAGTGTCCGCCGCCTCCTTCGTGTATGCGATTTTACCCTCCTCAGACAGCTCTGTTTCAGTTGCAGTGCTGTTATCCACATAATTGAGGGAAACGCATCCGAGAATCGGACGGTTGTAGGATTCCTTCAGCTTTTCCGTTGTGATGCCTGCATAGTCTGCCTTCAGTGCAGCGGTCAGGGATGCAAGCTTTTCAGGATCGGTGCACAGATACGCATCCTGCTCTGTACCGTAGGCACTGCCCCGTTCGTATGCGCCGGAGTTGATGTTGGCGCTGCGGATGTTCTTTATTTCTTCAAACCGCGTTTCCACAGCCTTCCCCCAGGAACCGGAGTCAAAGAGGGTTTCCATTTCCTCGCTCTGCAGCAGGAGATAGACAGGAACGCGGTAGTTTCTGCGCTCTGTCAGCTTTGCCTCCTTTGCGCCCGGCTCTCCCGTGTAGTAGCTGAATTCCAGATAGACCATGTCTTCACCGAAAGAATAATCGTAGTCCTCATAGTATTCAATCTGTTCCGTCTCAGTGGCAGCCTGGCATTCATCCTTATGATTCACCACATACTGATGCAGAGCCTTTACCTGTTCCACGGCATCCGGGTCATTGTAAGGCATCTGTCGGCCATTGCTGAACTCCAGCAGACCTGTTTCCATGGTTACGTGGGTTGCGTTCTGCGGAACTCTTTTTTCGTAGCCCGTAAGGTCAAAGATGAGACCTGCCAGGAACACCGCAGCGATCACCAGGTAGACGCCGAGAAGGATGGCCGTTCCCCGGTTGAAGATCTTGACAGACTTCATGATAATCATGCGGATCACCAGCATGCCCAGCAGTGCACCCACCACATAACCTACTGCAGTGGCTCCTGCAGACTGGTCAAAGATGGCGCTGAAGGTCATGCCCACGCTGGTCATGCCCAGATAGCCGAAGACCAGCGTAATGGCAACATCAAAGGCCTTAAAGACGATGCCTTCTCCTGCCCGCTCCAGCTTTCTTCTGTAGTACAGAGCCATGGCTCCTGCATAAAGGAGAACCGTCAGTGCGAGGAAGTACAGGATGTTCAGGCCGGACATAAAGCCGGAATCAATATCCTTGAGAACCGGGCTCATATGCATTACTACAGGCTCCAGCCAGTTTGGCGTTGTATAACCGAATAAGTACTTTTCAAAATATAAGGTCAGCATTCCTGTGCAAAGCGGAAGCACGCCGTTAAATCCCAGGGCTGCCACTGCGTGGTGGAAGGAAGTCCCTGTGGCCATGCCGCCGATAATGGACACGGCAATCACAAACAGGGCGCAGACGGCGCACTCCAGCATCCACCGCAGAACTCCGGTTCTGGCAAAGACGTTGACCATATCCTCCGGAGCTGCGTAATACATCTGGCTGTAGTAGCACGGACGGGCGATGACCAGAAGAATCAGTCCGATTAACAGAATCGGTGTTATGGTAAATATGATGCATGATACCGTGTGGCTGTTCATAAGCGTCGCTCTGGTAAATGGCTGAGAATGCACCGCCAGCACATGGCCCGTGTTGTGAAGATACCGGAATACCAGGAGAACCGAAAGCACGGAAACGGCGCACAGATCCACCAGCACTGCGGCATTCTGTCCGGTCAGCAGGTTATCCACATACCGCACCAGATAGATGTTGTCGATGTTGTCAAGATCCTTCATATTCATCAGCAGATAAAAAATGCAGCTGAAGAACAGAAATACAAAGGAAAACACCGGTACCGCCCAGAAGCGTTTCAGGTCGTCCCTGATTACGGCAGGTGAAATTTTAAAATATGATGTCGCGGATCTCATAATTGTCACCTCCCAGTTCATAAATGAAGATTTCTTCCAGTGTCAGAGGAAGGAGATCAAAGATCAGCGGCCGGCCGCTGTCAATGACTCTTCTGACATATTCCCGCTCGTTTCGCACGATCAGCAGGTCCACGCTGCCTCGCTGCTCATGATGAAGCACATTGAGCTGCGTAAATTTCTTTGTGTGGTCTCCGTCATCGCTGTAGGCCACCTGGATCTTGTGAATGTCTGATTTCAGCTCGTCCAGATCCCGTTCGATTTTCATTTCCCCCTTGTCCAGAATGCCGATGCAGTCGCAGATGCCCTCCATCTCTCTCAGGTTGTGGGAGGAAACCAGCACGGTCATCTGAGACTCGGAAACGTCGTCGATGATGTATTTCCACACCAGCTTGCGGATGATGGGGTCAAGCCCGTCGATGGGCTCATCTAAAATCAGATACTCCGGATGGGTGCACATGGTCAGGATAAAGGCCGCCTGCTTCTGCATCCCCTTGGAGAAGCTGTGGATTTTTTTGCGGCTGCCCAGACCGAACTTGCGGATCATTTCGTCAAACCGCTCCTGATCCCAGACCGGATACACGGACTGATAGTACTTTACTGCGTCCTTCATGGTAAAGGTGGCAAGATAGCTGAGATCGTCCGGAATAAAGCCCAGCTTTTTCTTGAGCTCTGTATTCTCAAAGACCGGCTCTCCGTCAAAAAGGATTTCTCCGGAATCCTGCTTGAGTATTCCAGTAAGGTGCTTGATGATGGTGGTCTTTCCGGAGCCGTTGGTTCCCACCAGGCCGTAGATGGATCCTTTGCCTACCGTAATGCTCAGGTCTTTCAGTGCCTGATGGTCATCAAAGGACTTGAAGACATTCTTAACAGTGATCAACTCTGCACACCTCCTTCTGCGTAGATTTCATCGATCTTTTTTCTGATCTCCCCTGGGGAAACTCCAAGATACATGAGCTCCCGGATCAGTGAAACAAGCTCTTCCATAATCTGCTCCACTCTCTTTTTATCAATCTCCTGTTCTTCTCTTACAGTGACAAAGCATCCAAGACCGGCGACCGTGTAGATATACCCCTGATGCTCTAATTCCCGATACGCCTTTTGAACCGTGTTGGGGTTCACCGTCAAAGTCTTTGACATTTCACGAACAGACGGCAGTCTGGTTTCGGAAGGAAGCACCCCTGTGATGATCATTTCCTTCACATTGTCCACGACCTGTTCGTAGATGGACTTTCTGCTCTTAAGATCCAACTGGAACAAAACTGATTTCCTCCTTTCGCAGGTTTTCTTTACTGCAGGTCTTCCCCGCCTGTCTGTAGTGTACTATTATGGGTAGTACACCGTCAACAGAAAAAATCTTAAGCATTCCTTAATGAGAGATAAAGCAGGAATGTATCAGGGCCGAATCCCTGCAAAGGGCCGGAATTCAGCGGCTATGGCGCCGGAGCATCTGCCTGGCAGATGCAAAGAGGGCTGCCCTCCCGTTTTTGGGAAAGGCAGCCCTCCTGTGAACTATTCTCTGAAATTATTAATTTTTTATTTATAATGCATGCGCTTCTTATGCATTCTGAGCCGCAGCCTTCTTTGCCTGAGCCCGCTTTGTCATTCTCACGCCGTCCTTGTCTGCGATGGTGAGGCCGAAGAATGCCAGCACGATGGTTGTAATCGGAACAGCGATGTTGAAAATCGCATACGGGAAGTACTCGAAGGTTGAAATTCCCAGTGTTCCCAGGATAAATACCCCGCAGGTGTTCCACGGAATCAGTGCGGAGGTTACGGTGCCGGCGCTTTCCAGTGCGTTGGAAAGGGTCTTTGGGTGGAGGCCCCGTTCACGGTAAGTCTCTGCATACATTCTGCCAGGAACAACCAGGGAGATGTACTGTTCCGGCATGGTGGCGTTGCTCAGGATGCAGGTTGCTTCCGTGGCGATGACCAGGGATACCGGCTTCTTTACCATCTTTACGATCTTTGCCACCAGAGCGTCCAGCATTCTCGTCTTTTCCATGATTCCGCCGAACATCATGGCGATGATGGTCAGGGATACGGAATAGAGCATGTTGTTGATACCGCCGGTGCTCAGGAGGTTATCGATGGCTTCCACGCCGCTTTCGCAGGTGAATCCGTTCATGCCGCAGTCCAGAATGGCGCCGAAGGTGCAGTCGCTGCCCTGGAAGATCATGCCGATGATGCCCCCTGCGATGATGCCGATGGTGATGCCCGGAATGGCCGGGATCTTCAGCGCCACTGCCAGAATGACAATCAGCGGCGGAAGCAGGAGCACCGGGTTGATGTTGAACATGGCTGCAAGGCCGTCGCTCATCTCCGCCACGGCGGATACGTCTGCGGCTGCTCCGCTGTTGGCGTAGGAAACGCCCATGACAGCAAAGGACACGATGGCGATGCCGTAGGCGATGGCCGTCGGAAGAATCATGAACTTTACATGGGTAAACACATCGGTGCCTGCCATGGCAGGAGCGAGGTTTGTGGTATCAGACAGCGGAGACATCTTGTCGCCGAAGTAAGCGCCGGAAATAATGGCGCCTGCTGCCATAGGAGCCGGAATACCAAGCCCCAGAGCGATGCCCATAAGGGCCAGACCCATGGTACTCATGGTTCCCCACGCAGTACCGGTGGCCAGAGATGTAATGGAGCAGATCAGAAGGGCTGCCACCAGGAAGACAGACGGCGACAGAAGCTTCAGTCCGTAGTAGATCATGGCAGGAACGATGCCCCCTACGATCCACACCCCTACAAGAATCCCGACAATGATCAGGATCATAACTGCCTGAAGCGCGTTGTAGATGCCGTCCATCATGGATTTTTCAATAAATTCCCAGCTGAACCCCAGATACAGGGCCATGCAGGCGGCTGCAACAACGCCGATAAACATAGGAACGTGAACGTCGGTTCCAAATACAATAATCCCTACTGCCATTGCGGCAATAAGGATGCCGAAGGCAATGGCCGAATGAAAAATCTTCGGCTGCCGCGGCTCCTTTTTCTGCTTTGTTTCTTTTTCCATAAAAATCTTTCCTCTTTCAATGATTTAACATGATTGCAAACGTGTCTTCCATAGAATAGCATAAACATTCACAAATGTGTATATTTATTCTCGTTTTTTCGTATATTTATACATGTTTTTTTATCTTTATTCACATTCGCCCGGTCCCCGGGCACAAAAAAACTGCCGCACATCTGCGACAGCTTTCCTGTTTAAAACAAAGCCGCTATGAGCCCGTAGGTGATGCAGGACACAATCCCCGCTGCGATGAGCACCCCCGCAACGATGGGGGGCACCGCCCGCTTCAGGCGCATGTCCATAATGGCTGCAACAAGGGCCCCGGTCCAGGCGCCGGTTCCTGGCAGAGGGATGGCCACCAGGATGCAGAGCCCCACCTTCTGGTATTTCATTACGGTCCTGCTTTTCAGGTGTGCCTTCTTCTCCATCCGTTCCACCAGACTGCCCAACCGCGGAAACCGCTTCAGCCAGGCAAACACATAGCGGACAAAAAGAATGATAAACGGCACCGGCACCAGATTGCCCAGTACCGCTGCAGCTGCAGCGCTCAGCGGATCCAGTCCCAGAGCGGCTCCAAAGGGAATTCCCCCCCGAAGCTCCACCACCGGAGCCATGGAGACCACAAAGGTCACAAGCATTTTCCCGAAATAGCTGGCTTCGATTGCTTCAAGCATTGCTTCTCTAACCCCCATCTGTTGAATTCTTCTTTACTCGGAGAAATTCAGCACAACCGCATGCTGTCTTCCGTCGCCAAGGCCGATGCACCTTTCTTCGCCTTTTACGCAAAGGAAGGCCTGCCGGTCCTTCACCCGGATCATGCCGTCATCCGCTTCCATGGTTTCTATGCCGCCATCCAGGGCATTCAGAAACACCTCCGGCTCTGCGATCACGTCAAAGCCCCGTCCGTCTCTGCGAAAATGCATGGGAACCACAATGGAAGCGCCGCAGGCTTTTGCCAGGGCTGCGGCCTGAACGCCATCGATGGTGTAAAAGCCTCCCACCGGAATCAGGGCCATATCCACCCCCCGGATAGCCTCCAGCTGTTCCTCAGAAAGCTCGTGTCCCAGATCCCCCACATGGGCGACGCGGACTCCGCCCGCCTCAAAGATGGTCATTTTATTGTTACCCCGGAGGCTTCCGCCTTCCCCGTCATGAAACGTGTCCACGGTCTCCACAGAAAAAGGATTTTCTCCCGGCTGCTCCACCAGAGTCACCGCATCAAAATATCCGTGATCGTCGTGCTGGGTATGGCTGGCAAACACCTGACCTGCCTCAAGGGCAAGCTTTGGATAGCCGGGTACCTGATAATACGGATCGATTACCAGGGAATGTCCTGCATATGAAAGTTCAAAGCACGCATGTCCATGCCATTGAAGAATAAGTTCTGACATTATGTATTCTGCCTTTCCTGCAGCCTGTCTCACGCTGCAACTCGGAGTTGTATTTCAGGGCGGGAGCCCTGCCGGCCTGAGCCTCTCTATTTTTTCAGAAATGCCCTGTATGCCTGATATGCCATGTAGATATCGTATTTGCTTGCGGATTCGTAAGGGGAGTGCATGGAGTGAACGGGCACTCCGCAGTCCACCACATCCATGCCCCGGTTTGCCAGAATATAGGCGATGGTTCCGCCGCCTCCTTCGTCTACCTTTCCCAGTTCGGAGGACTGATATACCACGCCTGCCTCTTTGAACAGGCCTCTCACAAAGCCCAGAAACTCGGCGTTGGCATCGGAGGCTCCGGATTTGCCCCGGGCTCCGGTGTATTTGTTGATGCTGATGCCCTTTCCCATAAAGGCTGCGTTGTGCTTTTCCATAACCTCCGGATAGGTTGGGTCGAAGGCTGCCGTCACATCCGCAGACAGGGCTCTGGAGGCGGACAGGGTCCGCTGAAGGGCATACGGGTTCATGATGCCCGTCTTTTCCAAAAGCTCCATGACAAACAGCTCAAAGTTTCTGGATTCCATGCCGGTGTTGCCCACGCTGCCGATTTCCTCCTTGTCGGAAAGCAGGCACACTGCAGTACGTTCCGGTGCCTCCACGTCAAAGATTCCCATGACGGACGGATATGCGCACACCCGGTCATCCTGTCCGTAGGCAGCCACCATGCTCCGGTCGATTCCCAGAGAACGGGCTTTTGCTGCTGGAACGGCTTCAATCTCTGCACTGTGAAAATCCTCTTCCTCCATGCCGTATTTTTCTTTCAGAATGTCCAGGATGGCTGCTTTTACCGCCTCCCCTGCCGTATCCTTCTTTGGAATGGACCCGAAGACGATATTAAGGTTTTCTGCAGTTACGCCCTCCGCCAGCTTCTTTGCGTTCTGCTTTGCCGCAAGATGCGGAAGCAGATCCGTCACCAGAAATACAGGCTCATCCTGCTCCTCGCCAATGGTGATATCCACCACAGAGCCGTCGGTCAGGGCAACTACGCCGTGGAGTGCCAGAGGAACTGCCGTCCACTGGTACTTGCGGATGCCGCCGTAATAATGGGTCTTCAGAAGGGCAATATCGCTGTCCTCGTAAAGTGGGTTCTGCTTCAGATCCAGCCGCGGAGCATCGATGTGGGCTCCTACTGCGTTGAAGCCCTCCGTAAGAGGCTCTTTTCCCACCACTGCAAGGTACATGGATTTGTTCTTGTTGATTCCGTAAACCTTGTCCCCCGGCTGCAGAGAATCCGCTCTGCGGATATCCCGGAAGCCCCGGGCTTCCGCCATTTCCCGGATGGTTTTTACTGCTTCCCGCTCTGTTTTTGCCTGATCGAGAAATTCCATATATCCATCGGCAAAGGCCATGATTTCCTTTTTCAGCTGGTGATCAAGGCCTTTCCAGGTTTTTTCTGTCTTCTTTTCTTCTGTGTCCGCTTCTTCGGAAATTGCTGTCTTTTCAGTCTCTGACATGCTGCATCATCCTTTCCTTTCTCTCAATCTTATCTTCTGCAGGGTTCTTTTTTGTAAAATCCGGTTTTCTGACTCCCGGAATCGATGAAAATGCCTTTGCCGGATCAAAAATGCACTCCTCCATGCCCGGAACCTCCTTAAAAAGCTTCAGGATTCCGGCGCACTGTTCGGCGAAGAGACCTGCGATCTCCTCTACGGTATAGCTGCACATGCCCTCCGCGCACAGGCATGCGATTCCGTGTCCGTAAATCCACAGATGTAGAAACATCCGGCCTGCGGCCTTTTCATTAAGCCCGTAGTATTCCATCACGGAATTGCGCACAATGGAGTACACATCTCCCATCTGAAGGCTGTCTGGCAGCTGGGACAGGGAAGGCCTGCTGTCATTCTGCGACATAAACAGCAGCTCAAACAGATATGGCTGTTCCGCAGCAAACCGGATATGCTGCATGCCGGCTCCCTGAAACGGAATGGACATTTCCAGGCACTTTACCATGTATTCCCGGTACATGGCCCTGGCTTTTTCCTCTACGGATTTTTTTACGTCCTCCATTCCTGTAAAATATGAAAAGATCGGTCTTGATGAGGTTCCCATATAACGTCCCAGCTCTCTGGCTGTAACAGACTGGATCCCCATTGTTCTGGTCATCTGAAAGGCGGCCTCTGAAATATCTTCCCTTGTATATTTTGCCTTTGGCGGCATGACTTCACCTGCTTTCCCGGACAGCTCCGCTTATATCTGCAATAATTACAGCTCTGGTTCGATTACAACAGTATCTCTTGTTTGAAGTGCAGACTGGATCAGACCCTCCACATCCAGCTTCGATTCGGACTCCAGTATCCGTTCAAGCTTCGGCTTTGTCACCGGATGCTTTGGAAGAAAGACCGTACAGCAGTCTTCAAAAGGCTGAATGGACGTTTCAAAGGTGCCGATCTTCTGGGCAATCTCCATGATATCCACCTTGTCCAGGGCGATCAGAGGACGCATCACAGGCATCTGAACTGCATTGTCTGTCACCACCAGTCCCTGAACCGTCTGACTGGCCACCTGACCGATGTTTTCACCGGTAATCAGCATATCACAGCCGTTGCGCACCGCCACCCGTTCTGCAATCATCATCATAAAGCGTCTGGACAGAATGGTCATCTCATCCTCGGGGCAGTTTTCCCCGATGGCCTGCTGAATCTCCAGAAGATTGATGGAATGCACCTTGATCCGCCCGCAGTAGCCGGCGATGATCCGTGCCAGGTCGTGGACCTTTTCTCTGGCACGCTCACTGGTGTACGGATAAGAATGAAAGTGAACCGCCTCGATCAGCATGCCCCGCTTTGCCATCATCCACGCTGCCACAGGGCTGTCGATGCCCCCGGACAGAAGAATGAGACCCTTGCCGTTGGTCCCCAGAGGAAGCCCTCCGAAGCCCTTGATCTTATCTGCATAGATAAACGTCCCGGTCTTTCTGACATTGACGTAAAGCACCGCCTCCGGATGGTGCACATCCACCTTCAGCACCTTACAGGCTTTCAGCACGCTGCCTCCGATCTCCTTTGCGATTCGCGGAGACTCCAGCGGAAAGCTCTTGTCGGCCCGCTTTGCTTCCACCTTGAAGGTGGTAAAATTCCGCTTCTGCATCAGGTCCAGCATATATTCGCCGGCGGCCTTTCCGATGGCTTCCATATCGGAAGCCGTTTCCAGAGCATGGCTCACGGAAGCTACGCCAAATACCTTTGAAATATCTGCGATGACTCCGTCAACCCCCAGCTCCTGCGGAGCGTAGACAAAGATCAGACCCTCCTGACGCTTTACTTCGATTCCGCTTCCGTACTTCTTCAGCACCTTGCGGATCCGTTCCACCAGCATACGTTCAAAATACGGCTTGTTCATGCCCTTGAGGGCAACCTCTCCGCATCTTACAATAAATGTATTTTTTTCCTGCATTTCTATCTTCTCCTTTTTGCTCCCGCCGCAATGGACATCATTTTCCGGTGATCCTTCACCGCCTCTGTGAGTTTTTCCAGCACATAGTCCATTTCTTCCAGGGTGTTGTACGGCGACAGACTGAATCGGACTGCCCCTTCAATTTCCTGAGGACTGCGCCCCATAGCCGCAAGAACATGGCTTCCCCCTTTTCCGTGGGAGGAACAGGCAGAGCCTGTGGAAACGAAGATGCCGCTTTGTTCCAGCATGTGCAGCAGTACCTCCCCACGGGTTCCCAGAAAGCTGATATTGAGTATATGGGGCAGACAGTCATGCTCCGGACTGTTGACCAGAATATCCGGAATATTTGCCCGGATGCCTGCAAGCAGATGGTCCTTCAGGGCCCCCACATACGCAAGGTTCTTCTCCATGTTCGTAAATGCTGCCTCTGCAGCCACACCAAAGCCTGCGATTCCCGGAACGTTTTCGGTTCCGGAGCGCATGCCGCTTTCCTGACCGCCTCCGCACAGGTACGGCGGCAGATGGATTCCCTTTCTCACATACAGCATGCCCATGCCTTTCGGTCCGTGAATCTTGTGGGCGCTGGCGCTGAGCAGATCGATGCCGTTTTCGTGAACCTGTACCGGCAGCTTTCCAAAGGACTGCACTGCGTCGCAGTGAAACAATGCCTTTGGCGCTTTCTTGCGGATCAGTTCTCCGATCTTTCTCACAGGCTGAATTGCACCGGATTCATTGTTGACATGCATGACGGATACCAGAATGGTCTGATCGTTCAGTGCGTCCTCCAGCCTGTCCATCCGTACAAAGCCTTCTTCATCAGTCTCCAGAATGGTGACCTCCATGCCCTCCTGCTTCATCCGCCTGAAGCTTTCCAGCACAGCGGCATGCTCTGTATCGGAAGTAATTATATGATTTCCCTGTCTGCCAAGCATTCTGCATGCGCCAAAAATCGCCGTGTTGTCTGATTCTGTTCCGCAGGAGGTAAAATAGATTTCTTCATCTCTTGCGCCTGCAGCTGCTGCAAGCTTCTTTCGTGCAGATTTTACCGCTTTTTCGGCCTCAACGCCCATGCGGTGAAGGGACGACGGATTTCCATACTGTTCCTCCATAATCCGCACCATGGTCCGGATTACTTCCGGACTCTGTTTTGTGGTTGCACTGTTATCCAGATATACGTGCATTTTCTGATTTCCCTTTTCCATGATCTACGCTGCAGTATTTTGCTGCAGAAAACTTTTCACACTACAAGAGCAGGGGCGGCCTTTGGCCACCCCCTGCAGATTTTTCCGATATAATGAACTATGCTGCCTGCTCTATTTTGCGTATTCGATAGCTCTTGTTTCTCGGATTACATTGACCTTGATCTGACCAGGGTACTGAAGCTCGCTTTCGATCTTCTTGCTGATCTCTCTTGCCAGAAGCGGAATATCGTCGTCGGACTTTTCTTCCGGTCTGGCAATGATCCGGATCTCTCTGCCAGCCTGAATCGCATAGGATTTTTCCACACCTGGTGTCGTATTTGCGATTTCCTCAAGCTTCTGTAATCGATTGATATAAGTTTCCAGTGTTTCTCTTCTTGCTCCGGGTCTTGCCGCTGAGAGGGCATCGGCCGCTGTAATAAGAACGGCTTCCAGACTCTTCGGCTCATAATCGCCGTGATGTGCAGCCATCCCCCATATAACAGCCTCGCTCTCCTTGTACTTCTTCAGCAGATCCATACCGATATCCACGTGTGTTCCTTCCACCTCGTGGTCAATGGACTTTCCGATATCGTGCAGGAGACCGGCTCTCTTTGCAAGCTTTGGATCAAGCCCCAGCTCAGAAGCCATAAGGCCTGCAAGATGGGCAACCTCCACAGAATGCTGAAGGACATTCTGGCCGTAACTGGTTCTGTACTTCAGTCGTCCCAGCAGCTTTACCAGCTCCGGATGGAGATTGTGGATCCCCACATCAAAGGTAGCCTGCTCGCCTGCTTCCTTGATGGAGTTGTTGACCTCTCTTGTGGCTTTTTCAACAGTCTCTTCGATTCTGGCCGGATGAATACGGCCGTCCACAATGAGCTTTTCCAGACAGATCCGGGCGATTTCTCTTCTTACCGGGTCAAAGCAGGAAAGAATCACAGCCTCCGGAGTATCATCGATAATCAGGTCAACGCCCGTCGCCGTCTCGATGGCACGGATGTTGCGCCCCTCACGGCCGATGATCCGGCCCTTCATCTCATCGTTCGGCAGATTGACAACCGATACGGTTGACTCCGCAACCTGATCTGCAGCACAGCGCTGAATAGCGCCGGTGATGATCTCCTTGGCCTTCTTTTCTGCCTCATCTTTTGCTTTCGCTTCGATGTCCTTGATCATGACGGATGCATCATGACGGATTTCCTTTTCCATATTCTGAAGAAGGATGGCCTTGGCCTCTTCACTTGTATATCCGGAAACACGTTCCAGCTCCTTCATCTGCTTTTCGATGAAGCCGTCCAGCTCCTGTTCCTTTGCTTTGAGCGTTTGCTCTTTATTCGCTATGCTTTCTTCTTTCTTTTCAATATTGTCCAGCTTTTTATCGATGGACTCTTCCTTTGAGAGCAGCCTCTTTTCGAGCCTGTTCATCTCATTTCTTCTGTCGCGGATCTCCCGGTCCACATCGCTGCGCAGTCTGTGCGCATCCTCTTTTGCCTCAAGCGTAATCTCTTTCTTTATGGTATCAGCCTGCGTTTCGGCATCCAGAATAATGTTGTTGGCTCGCTGCTCTGCAGATCCGATGGCCTTTTCCGCCACCGACTTTCTCAGCAGATAACCGGTCAGAATGCCTATGGCAAGAGCTGCTATTACGGCAATGACAATAAGTAATACCTTTAAAAAAATAACGTTCACCTCCCCATATTCTTTTGATCATTTCTTCTTGTTTTTTTAAATCAGATTTATACAGTTTATAACGAAAAATCGTATTTAAATTAATAAGCATAAAACGAATTAGTTATTGATATACGCATCCTATTCATATTATAATGATTTGACTCAGATGTCAAGAATTCAGAGGAGGTGCGGACAATTAATTACTTCAGAGATTCAATGAAAAATGCAGACAGGATCCTGCTCCTGCTTCCATTTGTCTTTGCAGTGATGAGCATCGTGATGATCGGCAGCACTGCCTATGAAGATTCTTTCATAATAAACAGAGACATTGTTGTACAGCTCATCGGATTTTTCCTCGGTGCTGTTTTTATTTTTTTAATCATGCTGATCGATTATGAACAGTATCAGAGTATCAGCAGGATTATGTATGTTCTCTGCATCGTCCTGATGCTTCTTGTTTACACGCCTTTGGGCGTGACAAAATTCGGTGCAAGGGCCTGGATCAACCTGGGTGTCACCACCGTTCAGCCCTGCGAATTTGTAAAGATTCTTTTTACCCTGTGCTACGCAAAATACCTGTCGGAGCACCGGACGGATCTGCAGCGGTTCCGCGGACTGGTGAAGGCGGTTCTCTACCCGGCTCCGATCCTGGTTCTTATCATGAAGGAGGATCTGGGCAATGCCCTTGTCTTCATGTTCATGATGATTGTCATGATTTATGTTGCCGGAGTGGATTTCAAGCTTTATATGCGCTGCGCCGCCGCATCCATTGCAAGTATGCCCATACTCTATCAGTTCCTTGCGGATCACCAGAAAAACCGGATCAATTCCTTTCTGCATCCCGATGCGGATCTGGCAGGAACGGGTCTTCAGGTGTGGCGATCCAAGATCGCCATCGGTTCCGGAGGCTTTACAGGCAAAGGCCTTTTTCAGGGCACCCAGAAATCTCTGGGAAACATTCCGGTTGCAAAATCAGACTTTATCTTTTCCGTCATTGGCGAGGAACTGGGATTTTTAGGCGGAGCCTTTGTCATAGGCCTTTACGGGCTGTTTATCTACCGGATCATCAAGACGGTGGACCGGGCCAAGGATATGTACGGCATGCTCATTGCGGCAGGCTTTGGAGCCATGTTCTTCTTTCAGATTTTTGAAAATATCGGAATGACCATCGGCATCATGCCGGTTACCGGAATTACCCTTCCGTTTCTCAGCTGCGGCGGAACCTCCGTCATGGCAAATATGATCTCCCTGGGTCTGGTAATCAGCGTGGGACAGAGATCAAAGATCATCAATTTTTAAGACGGGCTCACATCCCCCTTCAAGGTTGGAACCCTTTCTCAGACAAAAAACACAAGGACCGCAGAGGCCTCTCAAAGGATGGCCCCTGCGGTCTTTTTTATGAGCATTATATAATGATTTACTCCGCATCCTCTTCAAAGATCCTTCCCAGGATTCTTTCAAAGTTTCTACGGATATAGGTTCCATTTTTGCACACCACCGGAACCCCTTTGTTCATGGCAATATGGATGTTGATATCGTCCTGCACCACGCCGATGATCCTGGAGCGCAGAGCCTCCGCAATTTCACTGAGGGAAGGAAAAAAGCCGCTGGCCGCATATTCGCTGCGAACTCTGTTCACCAGCACATACCGGCGCTGGATTCCCATTTCCCGCAGCTTTGTATCCACCGTATCCGTGTCCCGTACCCCCACGTATTCCTGTGTCATTACGATCACCGCTCTGTGGGCTGCTGTCACCGAAGCTTTCCACTCCTTTCCAAGGCCCCCTGCGGCATCGATAATAATATGATCAAACCGGGGGCTGAGCTGACTGCAGAGACGACGCATGTGAGGCGCCTGAATATCGGCTTTTTCGATGTTCTGGGATGCGGACAGGAGATACAGTGATTCGAATCGTTCATCCCTGATAAGGGCCCGGCGGATGGAGCACACCCCGCTGATTACATCGGCAAGATCAAAGATTACCTGATTTTCCAGTCCAAGGCAGATGTCCTGGTTTCTGAGGCCGGCATTCATATCGATCAGTAAAACCCTCTGACCGGTCATAGCCAGAAGGGCTGCCAGATTGGATGCCACCATGGTCTTTCCGGCGCCGCCTTTTCCCGCAGTCACCGCGGTAATTTCACACATTTCAAAACTCCTTCATCTATTCAATCAATGGCTCTAATCAACAAAGGTGGTCGCTCCGTCGGTATAGTCGTGGTACACCTCCTGAAGCTCCATATATTTTCCGATGATTTCCCTTGCCACCGGTCCTGCATAGCCGCCGGAACCCCCCTGATAAATCAGGACAGCCACTGCGATCTGAGGATCTTCCACAGGGGCGTAGGCTACAAACCATGCAAATGCATCGTAGCTGCTCTTGTAGGCGTCGATCCGCTCGGTGGACACACCGGCCAGATTGATGACTGCTCTGCGCACTGCCGTACTTTCGGACTTGTAAATATCGGATTCTTCCGAAAGAAGCCGTTTCATCTCAGCCTCCACCTGTTCAAAGGTGATGCCCGGGGCGATACCGGACAGATGCTGCCGGATATACTCCACTTCATCCGGCGGATTGATCTTGCCGGATTTCTGTGCAGAGCCCGTCTTTGCCGCCACGCTGTAAGGGAAATTGCCAAAGATCCCACGGCCGGAGCCGCTTGATCCCTGGGCAACCAGATGCATGCCCTCCCGGACAATCTCGTAGGCGTCCTTGTTTGAGTTTTCCACCTTCACAGGCTCCGTTTCCTGCGTTTCCATACCTTCTACGGATTTTGTCAGGGTCAGCTGACGGACGTTGCCGTCGTCCGCAAGGGCAGCCACATACCTTGCCAACTGTACCGGCGTGTATGCATTTTCGCCCTGACCGATGGAAAGGTTGAAGGAATCTCCGGTTCCCCATTTTGCATTGGAGAAATAATCACTGCGGATCATATCCGTCAGATCGTCCAGCTGATCCTCCAGTACCCCTGCTTCCTTAAGCCTCTGCTTCAGAACAGAGCGCTTCGGCTTTTCGTCAGCCCAGCTGACGATGGTATCAAGGGTCTCATCCAGCCGATCCTTGTCGGAGACAAGAGCGGCGTTGAAATATTTTGCTGCGTTGAGCTTCAGAACGTACCGCAGCTGGTTTTTTATGCTTTCCGTCTTTTTTTCTTCGCTTGGAACACCGGCTGCAGACTCTGCCAGCTCAATGCCGGTCTTCTGCCCCAGTCCCAGTTTTTCGGCGTAGTCCATGACCTTTCCGATGTTCATATCAATGCCCAGGCTGCGGCCTGCCGCATAATCATAGCCGGAACCCAGGTCGTAGAAGAAGTAATTGCAGGACACCTCCAGGGCGTGGCGGACATCCAGATAGCCGTGATGCCCTCTGCTCTGATTCCAGATCCAGCAGCCGAAGGTCCTTCCTCCCATGGAAATGGCCCCGGCGTCGTACAGCTTTGTATTTGGATTGAAGCCTGCGTTGAGCCCCGCTAAAGCAGTAACCGGCTTAAAGGTCGATCCCGGCTGCATGGAGGCCATGGTGGCAACGTTATAAAGAGGAAGGGGAGAGAGAGGATCCCGGGGGTTTTCTCCCTGAAGGGAATTCCAGTCCTCTACGGAAATTCCTCTTGCAAACAGGTTCGGATCATATCCCGGATTGTTGGCAAGAGCCAGCACCTCCCCTGTCTTTACATCCACCGCAACTGCTGCACCTACATTGGCCCTGGAATATGTTTTTCCATAGTTGTAGTTACCGTACTTGCTGTGGAAGGTTCCGCCGATGCTGATTTCATGAAGGGCCTCCTCCAGCGCCGCCTCTGCAGTCTTCTGCAGCTCCAGATCGATGGTCAGATAGACGTCGTTTCCCGGCGTTGCAGGGGTGGAGCTGATCTCGCTTACCTGCTGCCCCAGATGATCCACCTGAATCTGCTTTTCTCCTGCAGTTCCCTTCAGTTCACTTTCATAATACTTTTCGATGCCCTCTTTTCCGATGAGGTCTGTGGTGGAATACCCTTTTTCCAGATATTCACTCTGCTGGGATTCCGAGATTTTTCCGATATAACCCACAATATGACATGCAGATTCGCCGTTCGGATAGTAGCGTATATATTCGCGGTCCACCTCTACGCCCGGAAAGCTGGAGGAGCATTCTTCCAGCGTAATGATGGTCTTTTCTGACACATCGTTGGCGATCTGCGCCGGCAGATAGCTGCGGTAGCCCAGACTTCTCAGAGCATTCCGGACCACCATGATCTTTCGGGCGTCGCTGTCGGAAAGGGACGGATCGATTTCATACTTTTCTCTCAGAAGGGCAAACAGCTCCTCCGCAGAGGTGCTGTCGTCCACATCGTCCAGATGGAAGCTTTCGATAAAATTGTGAAGCTCCAGCTTATAGGTATACTCCATTTTCTTTACAGAAATCGGAGGGTAAATGTTAAACGTGTTCTGAAGCGCCGACTGAGCATCATACACATCAAGCCCGGCATCCACACCTTCCCGTTCACAGAGGGCGTCAAATGCCTCCTGTGCCGAAAGGCTCGTGCTGAGATCCTGGGATTCCAGCCATTCCTCAATATTCCGGTCATAAGAATAATAGAAGGAGCCGTCCGCATCCACCATAATGGGAAAATCATCGTTGTAGGAATCCCCGTTTGCCTCAAACAGGCGGATCAGATTGAGAGCCACATCGTTGATTCTGTCTTCGTCCACCTCTGCAGAAATGAGATTGACCACAAAGCTTTCCGTATTTCCGGCAATAAGCCTTCCGTACCGGTCCCGGATTTCCCCCCGGGGTGCGGAAGTGTAAACGCTCTTTATGCTCAGATTGTCTGCAGCATCAACCCAGGTGGCATGCTGCACCACCGTAAGCTGAAACAGCCTTCCTGCAAGGAGAAGCATCAGCAGAAAAAACAGTATTTTGATCTGAACCTGTCTGTCTTTGATTGCAGAAAACATAGACGATACCTCAAACACAATACCCGTTCTCACGCAGGGCATTTCTTCCTGTGATCATGCTTACACTGTAAAGCCGTCGGTCTTTCTGGCAAAATGGCACACACCCAGAAGAACGATATAGTTCCACACAATGGCAACGGGAATCTTTGCAGCAGCCACAACAAAGCTGATGGGATACTGAAGCAGAAGCACGGACAGTCCCCAGCACCCTGCATAGTATACAGCGGTGCACATAGTGCACACAAAAAACAGGATCACTTTATTGTCTCTGTATACAGCAAACCTGGCAAACTGCAGAGAAATTCCGATCAGAAACAGCATCACCGCAGAAATACCCGCCGCCGGACCCACACAGACATCCCTGAGAATGCTGAAGGCAATCCCGAAGAAAATCCCGTTGAAATCCTCGTAAAAAAAGGAAAACACCATGGTCAGCACAAGAATCAGATCCGGTGAAGTCCCGGCCACAGCCAGGTGCGGAACCACCGTAAGCTGAAGAATCAGACTTATAAAATATATAATAAACAAATGTATCTTTTTCATTTCTGCCGTTCCCCCAAAGCAGCAGCCCGGATGCACGCCGGCTTCAGCTGTTCCGTCACTGCTTTGAAAGCACTGTTACAAAGCGGATCGAATTAAAATTGACTGCAGACTTCGCCTCGAGATTTTTCTGTTTTGTGCTGGAATCCAGATTGACAGAGGTAATCTCGCCGATCCTGATCCCCGCAGGATAGTAACCGATTCCGGACGTAATCAGTGTATCCCCCTCGATAATGGATTGTGTCTCGTCAAAAATATAGCCGGTCATGGCGCCTTTTCCATTCCCTGTCATAATTCCCGTAACCGAGGGATCTCTTGCTATGGTAAAGCTTACAGAATTGGAAGAATCTATAATCCCTTCCACTTTTGCCCAGTTTTTTCCCACAGACATAATCCTGCCTACCAGCCCGTCCTGATTGATCACGAGATCATCCACACCGATGCCGTCCTCCGTGCCTGCGCTGATATTGAAAATATTATATATATCAGCACTGTCAATGGAAATCACTTCTGCAGTGACCCGGTGATAGGTATCATCATACGTGGCCAGATTCAGTTCATTTCTGAGGCTCTGCAGCTGGCTGAGCTCATACTGCGTAAGCTGCGCTTTTGCCAGCTCCTCGTTCAGCTCCTCCAGTTCCTTCTTCAGCTGGTAGTTTTCCCTCTGGTTGTCCCGGAAATGAACCAGTCCCCCGAAGAATGAAGCGAATCCGTTTGCCGCAGAAGATACCGGGGATGCAACGGCAGCCGCCGTTGTCTGAACGCCCCGTTCCACTGCATTCTGATTTCCTGAATTCAATGATGAAATAACAATAATCGCCACCAGCACTCCAATGACGATCATTATTATCAGTAGTTTCATATGATCTTTCATCCAGCTCATACAACCGCTCCGTCCGTTTCAGACTAATATCCGCTTCCGCTCTGGCTGACATTCTGATAAGGATTCTTCGCTCTGACATGAGATTCGATGGTGCTCATATTCTGAAGGCTGAGCCCGGTTCCCATAGCCACAGCTTCCGCAGCATTTTCGGCAATGATGGTTCGGATGCCTGTTTCCCTTTCGATCAGGACATCAAGCCCCCGCAGAAACGCGCCGCCGCCGGCAAGGGTCATGCCGGTATTGATAATATCGGCAGCCAGCTCCGGAGGTGCATTTTCCAGCGTTGCCTTTATGCCGCCGATGATCTCCTCCACACACTCCTCCAAAGCCTTGCATACATCCTTTGATGATATTTCCAGCGTCTTCGGCAGGCCGGTCACAAGATCTCTTCCGCTGACAAGGGTCTTCTGATTCCATTCCGGATCACTTTCATCCATAAATGCGCAGCCCACTGCGATCTTAACCTTTTCCGCCATCTTTTCACCGATGAGAAGGCTGTAGACCTTGCGGATATAGTTGATGATGGATTCGTTCATGGTATCCCCCGCCATGCGCAGAGATGTGCTGGTGACAATTCCTCCGAGAGCGATAATTGCAATATCAGAGGTTCCGCCGCCGATGTCCGTGATCATGCATCCGGTGGAGGAATCCACATCGAGGCCGGAACCGATGGCGGCAGCCATAGGCTCTTCCATGATGAAAACCTCCTTTGCGCCCATCTGTCTCGTCACTTCTTCCACAGCGCGCTTTTCCACCTCTGTAACTCCGGAAGGAACACCCACCACAACCCTCACGGAAGTGAAGAAAGAGGACGTGGTGATCACCTGCTGAAGGAAAGATTTCAGCATCCTGTGGGTCATGCCGAAATCAGAAATAACGCCATCTCTGAGGGGACGGACAACCTTGATATGCGGAGGAGCGGCCCCCAGCATATTTTTTGCTTCATTACCCACTGCAATCACTTTTTTTGTGTTTGTGTTATAAGCCACCACAGAAGCCTCATCCAGGACAATCCCCTTACCCTTGATATAGACCAGGGTATTTGCGGTACCCAGATCGATTCCGATGTCCTGCTTGAACAGACTTAAACCCATTTCTTTCTCCTTTGTGCGAATATGCATCATTATAATATAAACATTGTTTTAATAATCTTTCAGCAATCCTTCCATCTTCATGCTGACAAACGTCCCGTCGCCGATCACAATATGATCCAGAACGCCGATTCCCAGAATCCTTCCGGCCCATACCAGCCTCCGGGTCAGATCCAGGTCTGCAGCGCTGGGCTCCGGATTTCCGCTGGGATGGTTGTGGACGAGGATTACGTTTGCTGCGCCCCTGCGCAGAGGTGCCGCAAAAACTTCCCTGGGATGTGCATCTGCAGAATTCAGCGTGCCTGCCGATACCTCCTCGATGGATATGATTCTGTTTTTTACATTTAAAAGCAGTACACGAAAGCATTCCTTTTTCAGATGCCGCATGTTCTGCATAAAAAGTGCGGCCACCGCCTCAGGCGAAGAAGCGTCGATTTCTTCGTTTCTCGGGGTCGTCATGAGCCGCCTTCCCAGCTCTGCAGCTGCAATAATCACAGCAGCCTTGGCCGGACCTATCCCCTGGAGCCTGCACAGCTCCTCCGGGGTACAGTCATTGAGAAACAGTAATCCCGAGGAATCCGCCGACAGAATCTGCTCTGCCAGTGCCAGAGCGGATACCCCCCGGGTCCCGCTGCCCAGCAGAATCGCAAGCAGCTCCGCATTGGACAGAGAAGAAACCCCGTTTCTTCCCATCTTTTCTCTGGGCCGCTCCATCTTCGGAAATGCCTTGATGGTTCCGTTTCCCGCAATACTGTTTATTTCGTTTGTTTTTTCTGTCATCTGCTTTCTCCGATGTGCTGTTCTTCTGAAAACTGCACATCCGCACCCATGGAAAGAAGTTCCTTTCGGAGCCGTTCCCACGGAAGCCCAATGACATTGTAATAATCACCGCTGATTTCGGTTACATGCGCAGACCAGCCTCCCTGGATCGCATATGCACCGGCCTTGTCCGCCGGTTCCCCCGTTGCGATATAATCCAGGATCTCCTGATCGCTGTATTCCCCAAAGCTGACCGAGGTACATTCACAGAAAACCCTCCGGTCATCCTTTCCCGCACGGATCACTGCCGTGCCGGTCATAACCTGATGGGTTCTGTTTCTGAGGGACTGAAGAATGGAAAATGCCTCTGCATCGTTTTGGGGTTTTCCGAGAATCCTCCCGTCAAAGACGATGGTGTCCGCCCCTATGATAAAGGTGTCCGCCTCCGCGGCATCCTCTGCAGGATCATCCTTCAGCAGAGACTCCACATACAGTGCTTTTTTCAGAGCGTTGTACATACAGCCCGTACGGGGCTCCGTACCCTCCGGAAGAAATTCATCCACATCCGCAGGCATTACAATGCCCTCTGCCCCGTGCCTTCTCAGGATCTCAATCCTCCTGGGGGATGCAGACGCAAGAATAATTCTGTCCTTCATATCCATACTCCTGTCCTGAATGTACCGACCCCGGATATGCCCCTGCTGAAAATGCCTGAAACATTCCGAATTGTCAGCCTAAACATTGTATCACTTAAACCTTTGCCATACAAGAATACATTCCTCTGTAAAAGAAAGATTTCAGAAAAGAGTTTTCAGAGAAACAGAAGTCATCCGGCCCGTCCCTTACACCAGCCTCGTGGTCCACCGGGAGCAGTCCCAGACCTCCGTAGTCCATCCCTCGTAGAACTCCGGCTCATGGCACACCATCAGAATGCTTCCCTTATACTCCTGCAGGGCCCGCTTCAGCTCGTTCTTGGCGTCCTGATCCAGATGATTGGTGGGCTCGTCCAGCAGAAGCACGTTGGATTCTCTGTTGATGAGCTTGCACAGCCGCACCTTCGCCTGCTCCCCTCCGGAAAGAACCCGCACAAGACTTTCGATGTGCTTTGTAGTCAGGCCGCACTTTGCCAGAGCCGAGCGCACCTCGTACTGCGAATAAGAGGGAAACTCCTTCCAGATTTCCTCGATACAGGTGGTCTGTATATTTTTGTCCATTTCCTGCTCAAAATATCCAATCTGAAGAAAATCTCCCTGCTCCACCGTGCCCCCAAGAGGCGGAATCAGACCCAGAAGACTCTTCAGGAGGGTGGTTTTGCCGATGCCGTTTGAGCCGATCAGGGCAATTTTGCTTCCCCGCTGCATTTCAAGATTCAGGGGAATGCTCAGAGGCTCATCGTAACCGATCACCAGATCCTTTGTAGTAAAAATGTATCTGCCCGGAGTTCTTGCAGTCTTGAAATGGAACTCCGGCTTCGGCCGCTCTGCGGCCAGCTCAATCATTTCCATTTTATCCAGTTTCTTCTGTCTGGACATGGCCATATTTCTGGTGGCAACTCTTGCCTTGTTGCGGTTTACAAAATCCTTCAGATCTGCGATTTCCTTCTGCTGGCGGTTATAGGCCGCCTCCAGCTGGGCTTTTTTCATTTCGTAGACCTTCATAAAGTCATCGTAGTTGCCCACATAGCGGTTGAATTCCTGGTTTTCCATATGATAGACCACATTGATCACGCTGTTGAGGAACGGAAGGTCATGAGAAATCAGGACAAAAGCGTTTTCGTAATCGTTGAGATACCGCTTCAGCCACTCAATATGCTGAACATCCAGGTAGTTTGTAGGTTCGTCTAAAAGAAGCACATCCGGTTTTTCCAGCAGCAGCTTTCCTAAGAGAACCTTGGTGCGCTGCCCTCCGGACAGATCCGTCACGTCCCGGTCCAGGCCCAGATCCAGAAGCCCCAGAGCCCTTGCGACCTCTTCCACCTTGGAATCGATCATATAAAAGTCATGGACCGTCAGCATATCCTGAATCATCCCCAGTTCTTCCAGATACGCCTCCATCTGCTGCTCATCCGCCTCTGCCATGGCATCGCAGATCACATTCATGCGGGCTTCCATATCAAACAGGAAAGAAAAGGCGGAGGACAGAACATCCCGGATGGTCATTCCCTTTTCCAGCACCGTGTGCTGATCCAGATACCCGATGCGGCAGTTCTTTGCCCATTCGATCCTGCCCTCATCCGGCTGCAGAGTGCCGGTTATAATATTCATGAAAGTAGATTTTCCCTCACCGTTTGCTCCGATGAGTCCGATATGCTCCCCCTTCAGAAGACGAAAGGATACATCATTGAAAATCGCTCTGTCTCCAAATCCGTGGGACAGGTGTTCTACTGTAACAATACTCATTTGTGTTATTCTCCCGATCAATTTATATACTGATGAATCATTTTACCATCTGACCTGTTGCATCGCAAACACAATTATCTTAAGATCGCCAAAACCTCCCCTCCATCCTTTTCTGCCGCTGCCGGAAGCCCGAAAAGGGGAATAGTACACGCCCTGTTTCCATATAATTTCAGATAGATACAGAAAGGATGGTCTGACTATGGTCTTCAGTATGTTTGCAGCAGCAGTGCTTACGGGTCTGCCCCTTATATTCCTTCCCTCCTACATCTCGGAAAACAGCGCCTTTGAACGCCCTCTCTCCCAGGAGGACGAAAAAAAATACCTCCGTCTTCTGCTGGAAGGAAATGACGCAGAAAGACAGGAGGCGCGGGAAATACTGATCCGGCGCAACATGCGGCTGGTTGCACACATTGCAGGGAAATACACAGGCTTTCATACCGAGCGCAGCGATCTCATCTCCATCGGCACCATCGGCCTCATCAAGGCCGTGTCCTCCTACGCTCCGGAGCGGGGCAGCCGCCTGGGCTCCTACGCTGCCCGGTGCATCGAAAACGAAATCCTTATGTGGATCAGAAAAAGCAAAAAAGAGTCCGTGGAAATCTCTATGAACGAATCACTGGGCACCGACCGGGACGGAAATGATATATCCTTTACAGATATTCTGGGAACCGACAGCACCCTGGTCTCCGATGACCTGGAGCTGAAAATGGAGATCGCCGATCTTTATCATGCCATGGATTCGGAGCTGACTCCCCGGGAGAAGGTGATCCTGATCCGCCGCTTCGGGCTTTTCGGAAGGCAGGAGCTGACACAGCGGGAAATCGCTTCGGAGCTTGGAATCAGCCGCTCCTATGTATCACGAATCGAGGGGCGCGCCCTCAGAAAGCTCCGCAACCGCCTCCAGAATGAATCGGGCCAGTAGTTCCGCATCCTGCTGTGTGTACGTGCCGCCCGCGGCACAGGAAGAATTCTGTTCCAAAAGGCTGCTGCAGGCTTTTTCGCAGGCTGCTTTCACCAGCTGCTCCCCGGTGTAAACCCTGCAGGAACCACCGGACGTCTCAGGCCCCTCTTCTGATGGCAGGGGCATCAGATTACTCTGCAATGCCCCTGTTGGTTCCTTTTTTCCGCCGCCTTTGATGCTTATGCTTCTTATGACGGATTCTGTTTTTTCTGTCTGGGACCTGATCCGGTTCCAAAGGTCTTTGTTTTCCATAGTTTCTGCTCTTTTTCTTTTCCGGTGCCGGGCTGATGCCGGACGTCCGGTTCTCCACAAGCCTCAGAGTGATCTCATCGTTCAGCAGGTCGGTGCGTTCTACCTCCACCAGAACTGCTGCCCCTACAGGCAGTACTCTTCTGGTGTGCTGTCCCACCAGCCGGTAATTCTGCTGGTCCAGCTCATAGTAATCATCCTCCAGGGTTTCTGCCGGGACAAAGCCCTCAACCGTGTTGGGAAGCTCTGCAAAAAATCCCCCGCTCAGGACGCCGCTGATAATTCCTTCGTACTGCTCCCCCAGGTGCATGCTCATATACTGCACTTTTTTCTTCTTTTCTATGGTGCGCTCCGCATCGATGGCGTTGCGCTCTCTTTCCGAAGAAATTCTGCAGGCCTCCTCCACCGCAGACTGCAGGCGCCGGGCGCCTGAATCCGTTTGAGGCAGTTCTCCCAGAAGCTGTTTTTTTATGATCCGGTGAATCATAAGATCCGGATACCTGCGGATGGGCGAGGTAAAGTGGCAGTAATATTTGAAGCCCAGGCCGAAATGGCCGCTGCAGACGGGCTGATAGTCCGCCTTCTGCATGGATCGCAGCATGACGCGGCTGATAACGCCTTCCTCCGGTCTGCCCTGGGCGTTTTCCAGAATTTCCCGCAGGGCTGCAGGGTGGATGCTGTCCAGAGATCCCCGCAGGGTATACCCCAGGGTGCCTGCGAAGGCACGGAAGTTTTCCATCTTTTCTCTGGAAGGCTTTTCGTGAACCCGGTAGACGAAGGGAACCTCCAGCCAGAAGAAATGCTCTGCCACCACCTGATTTGCAACAAGCATAAATTCTTCAATGAGGCGGTTTGCAGTTCTGCGTTCCGCAGGCCGGATGTCCACAGGCATGCCTTTTTCATCCAGCTGGATATAAGATTCGTCCAGATCAAAGTCCAGGCTGCCTCCCTTCACCCGCTTTGCCCGCAGGATTTCCGCCAGCTCCTTCATCTCAAACAGCATGGGACACACGGCGCTGTATTTTTCCATAAGCTCTGGATCGCGCTTCTCCAGAATATCCGATACCTGGTCGTAAATCATTCTTGCACAGGAGCGGATTCTGCTCTCAAAGATCCGGTACGACACCACGTTTCCCTGAGGGTCAATCTCCGCCTCCATGGACAGGGTGAGTCGTTCCTCATTTTCATTGAGACTGCAGACTCCGTTGGAAAGCTGCTCCGGCAGCATGGGCACTACGGCGTCCAGCAGGTAAACGCTGCAGCCCCGCTGCAGAGCCTCCCGGTCCAGAGGGGAATCCTCCTGCACATACTGGCTCACGTCCGCAATATGTACCCCCAGAAGGTAATTGCCGTTTTCCTTTTTTTCCACATGCACTGCATCATCCAGGTCCTTTGCATCGGCTCCGTCGATGGTAATGATCTGCTGTCCCGTGAGATCCTCCCGGCCGGCGCCGGCGCCGGAATCCACTGCTTTTATTGCCCGATGGGCATCCGCCGTCACATGCTTCGGAAAGGACTCCGGAATGTGATACTGATGCAGAACCGAGCGGAGCTCCGCCTCGGGATCTCCTGCCTTTCCGTATATCTCTGCGATTTTTCCTCTGAGCCCTGTTGTGCCGTCCGCATAACGGGTGATGACCGCCCGGACCTTGTCCCCTTCTGCGGCGCCTGCCAGCTCCTCCTCAGAAATATACACATCCCCTGTGCGCCGGTCTTCGGAAACCACAAAGGCATAGCTGCTGTGACGGATCAGGGTTCCCGTAATTTCCGTGGTGCACCGCTGCAGAATATTGATTACCACGCCGGATCTTCGTCCGTTTCTCCTGGGTCTTCCTGTTTCCAGTCGGACCATGACCCGGTCCCCGTTCATGGCACTTTCCAGATGATCTCTGGATATATAGACATCTTCGCTTCCGTCCTCCGGAATCAGAAATCCGGAGCCCCGGCGGATGGTCTGGATCGTGCCTGTAATCATAGAGGATGTATCCGGCATCCGGTACTTTCCTTTTCCGTTTCGCACCAGTTTTCCCTCTGCCTCCAGCTCGTCCAGACAGGCCGTCAGTTCCCCTCTCTGCTTGCCCTCCAGCTGAAAAAGCTCTGACAGCTCCCTCTCGGAAAAGGTGATTTTGTCCTCCGGCCCCCGCTGCTCAAAAAAATCCGCCAGCCTTATTTTCAGTTCCTTATGCATCTCTTTTTGCATAGAATCCTCTTCTACCCTGTATTTATTCATTCCTGTATTCCTGCTGTTCCTGTTTTTCTTATGGTTCTCTTTCTCTTCTCCGGGCAGAGAACCCAGCCCTATGTAGCGGCGCCCTTCAGGGCGCCCCGGATCCCTGTGACCCTTTCATACCGCAATCAGCGGTTGTTGTTCATTGAGTCTGCCACTCCGTCGGCAGCGTCCTTAACACCGTTTACAACACCGTCTGCCGCATCTCTGACTCCGTTGGCAGCGCCGTTTACCACATCCTTGGTTCCGTTGGCCGCTCCGTTCACAATGTCATTTGCACCTTCTGCCACGCCGTTGCCGTCATTTTGTACACCGGTTCTGTTTTCGCCGGTTCCTTCTGCAGTGTTTCCCACTTCATCGGTGGACTTGGTTCCTGTCACCGAACGGTCCGTCTGAACATCCTGTTTTGTTGTTCCGTTCATCATGCCGCAGCCAGGCAGAAGCAGTACTGCAGCAGCAAGCAGCATTGCTGTTGCCTTTACTCGCAACTTCATCATTTTTTCCATCTCCTTTCGCATAGAATCCGTCCATGCAGATTCTATTGTAAACAGAAAAAACGATTTTATTCAAAAAGGGGCTGTATCTTTGAGGATTTTTGCCTCAAGATGACAGCCCCTGCATGATACAGTTTCTTTAAACGATTATTCCAGATAAGTAAGAACCACTGCGCATAAAAAGAACACAACTGCGCATACGGTAGTAATCCTGCTGAGAATCGTCTCGTAGCCCTTGCTCTTCTTCTTTCCGAAAAGCTGCTCAGCACCGCCTCCGATGGAACCGGAAAGACCTGCGCTGTTTCCTGACTGGAAAAGAATACTTGCGATAAGCACGATGGATGAAATCACGATCAATACCATTAAGACTGTTATCATCTCCACTGACCTCCTTCTATGTCATATCAGACCGGCACACACCGGTGCCGCTCAACTGAGCCTTCATTTTTTTTGCGCAGAATCAGATTCTGCACAGAACTGATTAAGTATATCATACAACCGTATAATCTGTCAAATAACTCCTCAGGAAAACAGAAAGAAACCGGTCCGAAAAGACGAACCGGTCTTTATGACGTTTTCTGTTTCAGGCGGGGCCCCGCCTGCCCGCACGGATCAAAAAGCCTGAAGGGGCATTCCTCTCCTTTTATTTCAGATTGTAGAAGCTCTTAAGACCTCTGTACTGTGCGGTTTCGTCCAGAAGCTCTTCGATTCTCAGGAGCTGGTTGTACTTTGCCACACGATCGGTACGGGACGGAGCGCCGGTCTTGATCTGGCCTGCGTTAAGTCCCACAACCAGATCGGCAATGGTGGTGTCCTCTGTCTCGCCGGAACGGTGGGATACAACAGCGGTATAGCCTGCCTGCTTCGCCATTTCAATAGCATCCAGAGTTTCTGTCAGGGTTCCGATCTGATTTACCTTGATGAGAATGGCATTTGCCACACCCAGGTCGATGCCCTTTTCCAGGCGTTCGGTGTTTGTAACGAACAGATCGTCCCCAACCAGCTGTACTTTCTTGCCCAGCTTGTCTGTAAGAAGCTTCCAGCCTTCCCAGTCTTCTTCTGCAAGGCCGTCTTCAATGGAGATAATCGGATACTTGTCGCAAAGCTCTGCGTAGTACTCGACCATTTCTTCTGCAGTCTTGCGGATGCCTTCGCCTTCCAGGAAATAGGTCTTTGTCTCTTCATCGTAGATCTCGGTGGCTGCAACATCCAGCGCAATGCGGATATCGGTGCCCGGAACATAGCCTGCCTTTTCGATGGCTTCTACGATATTTGCAATGGCATCTGCGTTGGATTCCAGGTTTGGCGCAAAGCCTCCCTCGTCGCCTACGGCTGTGTTCATGCCCTTGCCTTTCAGAACAGTCCGGAGGTTATGGAATACCTCTGCACACATGCGGAGCGCTTCGCGGAAGCTTTCTGCTCCCACAGGCATGATCATGAATTCCTGAATGTCTACGTTATTGTCTGCGTGCTTTCCGCCGTTGAGAATATTCATCATAGGAACCGGAAGCACCTTGCCGTTTACACCGCCGATATACTGGAACAGCGGAAGTCCCAGGGAGTCTGCAGCCGCTCTTGCCACCGCCAGAGAAACACCCAGGATGGCATTTGCGCCAAGCTTTGCCTTGTTTGGTGTTCCGTCCAGCTCGATCAGAAGCTTGTCCAGTGCTGCCTGATCAAACGGGTTCATGCCGATGACCTCATCTGCTATGATGTCATTGACATTACTTACAGCCTGAAGTACGCCTTTTCCGAGATATCTTGAAGCATCTCCGTCTCTGAGCTCCACAGCCTCAAAGGCACCTGTGGATGCACCGGAAGGAACGATGGCTCTTCCGATACTGCCGTCATCGAGATATACTTCGACTTCAACGGTAGGATTTCCTCTTGAGTCAAGAACCTCTCTGGCTACTACTTCTTCAATGTAAGACATTTTCTAACCTCCATATTATGATCTACATATTTTTTGCATTGTTCAATCTGCATAGCTTTCATTTTACCATAGTTCCACGCGTATGTGTCATGTCACTGAAAATTTTTTCCCTGCTCCGGTTCTCTGGACTGATGCTTCATTTCGTACATCTTCTGATCTGCAATGCGGATGTAATCGTCCAGAGTGCGATGCTGCTGATGCCTGCCGCAGTAATATCCGAAGCTGAAAGTCACATCAAATTCCAGAGAGGACTCCTTGTTTTTTTCTTCCAGACAGCTGCGGAACTGCTCCAGCATATGTTCGATCACTCCAGGCCCCTCTTCCACCGCTGCCAGATACACAAATTCGTCTCCGCCGATTCTGGCACAGATCTGAACCGTATCCTTCAGGCAGGTCAGAACCTGGCTGACGATGAGAATCGCTGCATCTCCGCTTAGATGTCCGAAGGTATCATTGATCAGCTTCAGGCGGTTCACATCTGCCAGCATAACGAAGAGCTGCATGCCTTCTTTTCCGGCTGCCTCCAGGACATCCGGAGCGTAATGCTCCAGGCCTTCCCTGTTGCACACACCAGTCAGAGAATCGCTGATCCCGTGACGGAACAGAACCTCGTTTGCCTGCCGCAGCTGCGTGATCAGAATCTGCTTTTCCATATCATTGAGCTCCTGAACAAGCTTGCGCTCGTTGATATCCCTGATCATATAGGTGTACTGGTCGGAGAATCCGGAAGCACCTTTCTGTTTCCATCGGGTGATGGTGATCTCCTCCCAGATGTACTCCTGCTGAGACCGGACGCGGAACTCGGAGGATACAAAGCTCTTTTCCCTGAGGGTTTCCTTCAGCTGCTCCGGATCTGTAAACTGCATATAGCGTTCCCGGTCCTCCGGATGGAGGGTTGCGGAAAACCCGCGGCGATGGCTGTTATAGCTGTTTTCACTGACATTGCGCAGACTGGATTTTCCTCTTTTATATACCATAAGTATGGTATCCGCCGACAGATCGATATTGGCGATCAGCTCAAAGGTGGACTGCACGGCGCTGAGCTGTGTCTCATCGTATATCATTTTCTGGTACTGCAGTTTTTCTTCATTTTTGCTGAGCTTCCTCAGAGAGAAGAAGAGGAGCAGACATCCCATTACCAGAACCAGCAGGGAAATCCCTACAAATACAGCAAGATAGGATGCGATCTGCCGATACCGCTCCGTCAGGTTGATCCGCATGACCAGTTTCCAGCTCAGGCTGCTGATCTGGCGGAAATACAGCTTATACATGGTGCTGCCTTCTTTATAGACAGCAGATCCGGAGTTCTTGTAAGCCATGGCCTGATAAGCCGCCCGCTTTGAAGTGTTGCTGCTGTCCGGAGCTTCACGGCAGAATTCCTCCCCTGACTCGGCTCCCGCAATATAGCTTCCCCGCAGGCCTACAATCATAAACTCCTCACTGGAATCGATGCTGCCCATTTTGATCAGGGTCCTGAGGCTGTCCACCGTGAAGTCCACCGTAGCGCAGCCCAGATAGTTTCCGTCCGATGTGCTCACAGGCGCAGAAATCGTTATGATGGTGGCGTCCATGGTCTCATCATAGTACGGAAGCGTCACATTGAGACTTTTGGAAACCTTTGTCCTTACATAGTAGTTCTGCCTCAGGTAATCGTACTCACTGCCGGAATACTCATATGTAATAGAGGTGCCGCTTTCTGTCCGAATGGCATAGGGGCCCTCATATTTCTCGTTTTCGTCGTATACATACGGTTCAAACCAGAGACCGCAGCCCTTGATCGTGACGTGGTTGTCTGCAGATGACAGAAGCAGGTTCTCATAATTGCCCACGGTTCCGTTTTCATAGTCTCTGGAAACGGTATCTGCAATGCTGCGGGCCAGATATCTGGCATTTGAAACAAGGCTGATGAGATATTCTTCTTCGCTGTCCATGGTAGCATCGATCATTTCATCGGTATACCTGCTGCTCATCCAGTAACTGAAATACTCTGTAAAGCCCGCAACTAAAAACACCATGACCAGAATAAAGGGCAGTATGGCCGTGCCCAGCTGGCGGGTATTTTTTCCGTAATCCCGCATCCTGCGAAGCCAGTGAATGTCCGGCCTCTTAAACCATTTCTTCAGGGAACCCGGCTGTTTTTCATCCGTCTTTTCCTGACCGCCTCCGGTCCAGGTCCTTTCATCCTCCCAGGCATCATAATCCCTGTACTGCTGCAGAAACACATCCTCCGGAACAGGCCTTCCGAACACAAAGCCCTGGACAGAGTCCGGCTTTTCCTTCCGGAAGGTGGAAAGCTCGCTCATTGTCTCAATCCCTTCCAGACAGATCTGCAGGCCCAGAGAATGAACAATATCGATAATCTGCTGCATCAGCCGGTATTCGTTCTCGTTTTCGAGAGCTCCGCTCACAAACATTTTGTCAAGCTTTACAATATCAATCTCTGCATCCTTCAGGTAAATGAAGTTTGAATAGCCCGTCCCGAAGTCGTCCAGCGCAATGCGGATCCCTGCGGTGCGGAACTCGGACAGAACGTTGTGAACGCGCCGGTCGTCCATCAGGTATCCGCTTTCGGTGATCTCAAAAACCAGATTGTTCGGAAAAGCGCCTGTTTTTTTCAGAAGATTCATGACTTCGCCGTAAAGGAAGCTCTGCTTGAACTGAACATAGGAAATGTTGATATGAATCACAAAGTCCGGATCGTATTCCCGCATTTTCAGGCTCATTTTCATGGCCTGCTCCATAACAAAAAGTCCTACCGGAACGATCAGACCGTTTTCTTCCAGCACGGGAATGAACTCCGCAGGCGAAATGACCCGGTCCCCGCTGCGGAACCGGAGCAGCGCTTCGGCGCCGCAGGGCTCCATGGTTTCCAGATCCATAAGCACCTGATAATACACCTCAAAGGCACTGAAATTGTCTGCTACCGCCTGCTGAAGGAGATGGTACAGCTCATTGCGCTTTACATAATACCGAAACTCTTCCCTGTTGAACATGACACAGCAGTTGCGGCCGTTATTTTTGGCCTGCAGGAGAGCAAATTCTGCAAAGGTGAACATTTCATTGCAGCTGATCTGAAACTTCGGAAAAAGGATAATCCCTGCAGAAATGGTAAAACTCATTTTGAAGTCCTGCTTTTTGAAGGTTTCCTCCATCCGTTCTCTCAGGTCATAGAATACTTTTTTTGCATCCTCTTCCTCATAAGCGCCCTTCAGGAAAATCAGAAAAGTGTCTGCGCCTCCTACACGGTAAACAGAATCCTCTTCAATCTCCGCGATAATACAATCCCACAGGGTTCTGAGCACCAGATCTCCGTACTCGTGGCCGCGTCTGACATTGATGGCCCGCAGACCATCAACACCGATGAGCAGAAATCCGCCTTCCGCTTGTTCCTGCCCTTCCATGTATTCATTATAATCCTGCGTCAACTGATTATCTGTTTTCATACAATCCCCCAAAAACAGTCTAAAGCCAAATACTTTCTATTATTTTCCCACGTTGCAGTATATAATATGGGTAATAAAAAATCAAACGAATCCATCTCCCATCTGCCGGGCAGATGCTCCCACTATAACATTCTTTCGAATGAGAAAGGAATTTCATAATAAGGATATGGCAAAATATACAGTATCACCTGCCTTAAAAAAGCAGTGGATAAAAATGGAACAGAAAGAGCAGAGCTTTCTGGAAAAGCAATACGAAAAAGGGCCCTCCCCCGTTGAAGATACCGTAGAGAAGTACGTTCCGGAAAAGCTTCACGATACGTTGAACACCGCATTTCTGAAAGCTTTTGAACTGGTCTTTACCCGGGGAACAGGTTTCATTGAAAAAACCTGCAGGCCGGAAAAGCACCGGGCCATGTACCGGATGAGCAGTGAAGCCGCAGCCGACTCCCAGACCCGCCGCACGGAAGGTGCCTATGCACGCAATTCCGGCAGCAGCCGCCGAAAGAATCTTCTTCTCTCCGGAGCTGAGGGACTGGGCATGGGAATTCTTGGAATCGGAATTCCGGATATTCCGGTCTTCACTGCAGTGATCCTGAAAAGTCTTTATGAAACGGCCATGAGCTACGGCTTTTCCTATGACACGGAAGAAGAGCAGATCTTTCTCCTGAAGCTCATTGAAACATCCATGTCTCACGGCGATGCCCTCTACGAAAACGACCGCCGAATCAATCAGTTTATCTATCACAAAACCCCTCTGGCTCCGGACTGCGCAGCCCAGATGCAGGCAGCGTCGGATTCTATGGCTGCAGAGCTGATCTGCATGAAATTTGTGCAGACCATTCCTGTTGCAGGTGTGGTGGGAGGACTTTATGATGTTGTGTTCCTCAACCGGATTCTGAAATATGCAGACTGCAAATACCAGCGAAGACATCTGTATGCAAAAATAGCAGAAAAAAAAGGAAACACGGAACCTGAACAGAAGTAGCAATACGGTTTCTGAATATATGAAAGCAGAAACAACAGCAAAAAAGGAAGAATCCCCGTTTCTCAGATACCTGTGAGAATCGGGGATTCTTCCCTTACCAAATCAACAATTAAACCGCGCCACGTTTTCAATACCAGCCCAAAATACCACGGAATCAGAAAATCACCCTTTTCCCGAAACCTGAAGTAATTATACCATGGTATTATTTATAATGCAACATATCCGCAAATTATTTGCAAATTTTTTTTCATCCGTCGGGTTTTTTACTGTGACTCCCGCTTCCGTTTTTCCTGCAGAAGCTCATTGGTGTTCTTTGCCCATTCGTACTCCGGCATATAATTGTTGTTGTAATTTGTTTCACTGATGCTGCGGGTTCCGTTCATAATGTCCACATACTCGCACTGAATCTGACTCAGATCCACTCTGCAGACTCCCTTTTTGCTGATAAACACATCGGGAAATCCGTGTTTTTCCAGAATTCTTTTCAGAAAAACAGTGAGGCTCCGGTAATAGGAGCGCTTTGACTGGTCCTCCGGATCGCTGTCCGGCCACAGACTTGTTACAGCTTTTGACACTGAAACATCCCCTCCCAGCGCATCGATACAAAGAGCAAAAAGCTCTTTTGCCTTTGTCCTGGAAGAAAAGTCCAGCATCTGGCCTCCTGCGCTGATATCAAATCCTCCAAAGGCTTTCACCTCCAGCACAGGCACAGTCATCATCGCCAGTGTACGGTCAATGGCGCGGTCAATCATGGTTCTGTCACACGGCTTCAGCAGATAATCCTCCGGATGAACCTTCGTAAAAGCATCCCGGAAGCGATTGTCGTATGCCGTAAGATAAACGATGGCAATGGACGGATCAATCTGCCTGATTTTTTCTCCAAGCTCGATTCCGCTCATTCCCGGCATTTCGATATCTAAAAATGCGAGACTGATCCGGCATGTCTTCTGCTTCACAAAATCCAGAGCTGCTTCTCCGGTACAGAATTCCCCTGCAATATGTACCCGTTCGGAACTGCATTGTTCCCTGAGTTCCTCAAGAGCCCACTGTTCATCATCTACCAGAATAATATTTATCATTCCTTTGCTCCTCCCCCTTTTCTATTTTTTTACGAAACGTATATGCTCCCGTTCCTCTGCTTTTTTCGGAATCCGCACCACCGCCACGGTCCCCTCCCCCGGAAGGTTGATGATTTCGGCACTTCCTCTTACATGATGGGCCAGAGTCGCGCAGACCCGCTCATATATTTCCTCTGCGTCCTGAAAGGTTTCCGGATGGTTGAAGTACCCGCATCCGTTGTCGGATACCGTCACGATATAGTTAAATTCCGTTTGTCTTGACCGGATCTGCACACACCCTGAGGTACAGAACTTCAGAATTCCGCAGCTGACAGCAAGCTCTACAAAAGACTGGATACTCATCCGCGGCACCCTGAAATCCTCTGTCCTTATATCGTAGATCACTTCCAGCCGCCCGCCGAAACGTGCCTGCTGGATTCTGCAGTAGGCGCGGATATAATCCAGCTCTGCCGAAAAGCTCACCGGCTCGTCCCTGGAAATGGCATCCATGGCATAGCGGATGCAGGAGCTGAGGTCAGAGCTGAGTTCGTAAGCGGATCCGGGATCCTTCATAATCCTGTTTCGGATCATGCCGAAAGCATTGTAAAGGAAATGAGGCTTCATGGTTTCGATCCAGAGCCGGATCAGAGCCTTATGAGATTCCTGTTCCCGGTAGGTACGGTTTCTTCTTCGGATAACGCTCTGGATACAGCAGTCGGCAACGTAGACGAGAAGAAACAGTTCCAGTCCCACGGCAATGGAGTTGCAGTAAAACAGATTGATCCTGTCCTGCAAAACAGCTGTGAGGTGATGCAGTGAGAAAACGGACAGAATCAGCCAGCCCGCATCGTAAAAGTGAAGCTGTCGGTCCTCTCTGACTAAAATACTGTAAAACACCACCATGCACGATATGAGAAAAACCGTCACCAGCAGCATCTGATTCCAGAACAGCCTCCGAAGGATGGTGGTTTTGCCTGCAGCAAGCAGAATCAGTTCCCCTGCAGTATAAACAGCGTTTCCCAGGGCAGTAAATTTCATCAGAGGCTGCTGTCTGCCCACCTCCAGCCGGATATAGGAGAGAAACAGAGCTCTCGCCCCATACAGGGACAGAAGGGCACCGATGGTCTGCATCGTTGCGGGAAAGAAACAGGTCAGGTGATTGACCGTTCCCATCATCAGCCAGACGGAAAAAAACACGAAGGCCGCCGAAATAATGCGCTGTTTTTTCCATTCGTTTTCTGTTTTCTGCCCTTTGCCCGCTGCAGTCTGAAGCATCAGCAGCAGGCTGATAATCAGCATCAGAAGACAGAAAAAATTATGTGCCGGATTGCCTTTTAAAAAGTGAAGCTTCATGGCATCGGCGTTTCCCACAGTGATGTCTGCGATCATTCCCGGATACTCCTGCTGCTGTACAGCAAACCGGAGCTTCAGGGTGCCCCCCGCAGAATCTTCAGGAAGCCGGATGATCCTGTTGGCGGGATTCATAAGAGCAAAAGGACCGTCGGACTCTGTCCCGAAGGAATAAATCTGCCGTCCGTTCAGCCAAAGCTCCATCTCCTGACAGATGAAATCTGTTTCCAGATACAGGGTCTGCTGTCCATACGCCTCCGGAATCTTTCGGATCAGGGAGATGGTCTGCCCCTTTGTACAGGGAATGGTAGCCGGAAGATCCACGGAGCCTTTTTCCATCACCCGGTTGTTCTCTGCTCCATGAACCATATAGATCCAGGGTTCATCCTGCCACAGTCCCTCCTGCTTCAAAGAACGATACCAGGTGTACCGGTCCCCTGCGAAAAGAGATATGAAAAGCACCAGAATCATTCCCCATGCCAGGAACGCCGGCAGCAGTGTTCCTGCTGTCTCCCGGACATTCCTCTGCACCGGCTCCTTTTTATTTTTTTTCATGCTTTTATACTCCTTCGTTCTGTCCGGAATACAATACCTGTTCCATGGCCTTCTCCAGAGTCTTCTGTGAGAAAGGTTTTCCCAGATATCCGTTGACGCCTGCCGCCCTGTAGTCTTTTACTGCAGCTTCTGAAATATCTCCGGAAACTGCAATGATCAGGACATCCGCATCCTCCCGGTCCATCTGCCTGAGGATTCTGACTGCCTCAAGCCCGTCCATCACAGGCATGCTCATATCCAAAAGGATCATATCGTAGAAGCCCTCCGGCGAGTCTTCGAAAATGCGCAGCAGCTCTGCGCCGTTATAGCATTCATCGTGACAGATTCCCATGGCGTCCAGATACTCGCACAGAGTTTCAAGGTTGTACTCCTCATCTTCTGCCATCAGAACCCGCTTTACCGTTTTTACCGGCTGTTTTTCCTTTTCTGTTTTTTCCGTTGTTCCTTCCTTTTCCGGCTTTCCCGGGAAGCTGCTTTCCTTCGGGGACCCTGCGGAAATGGTTTTTTTCATCTCCTGCAGATCCACGTTCTGGCATACAATCTCCAAAAGCTCATTTCCCTTTTTCTTCGGAGGATAAAAAAAGGTCAGCAGAAGCGTGTTTTCTCCCTGACATTCCTCCAAAAAAGGAACGGCTGTCTGGTCAAAGGGAAAAGAGAGATCGCATGTTTTTTTATAAGTGAGTTCGCTTACCACATAAGGCAGGCTGAACCGGAAATCAGAGGCTCTGCCTGTCTGATCGGTTCCTGTGCACAGCTTCATCAGTTCTCCGGCCTTCTGGCAGCCGGAAACCTCCGGATTCAGGAGCCTGTGCTTCTTTACAAACCGCAGACTGCTGTCCTGCAGCCTGACCTCCGCCACAAACAGAATCTTCTGGCTCATCAGCTCATACATGGCAGAAACCTCCGCCATCCGGCTTTTACAAATCAGCCTCTTAAGTTTCTCGATCATAGGACTTCCTCTCTTCTGCCCGCAGATTTCACGATATATACCTTTCATTATATACGCAGCCGGAGTCTCTTGCAAATTATTCGCAAATTATTCGCAAATTTCCAATAAATCCATGCCCAGAGGCGGATGCTCCGCGATCCGAAACAACGGATATAATAAAAAAAGACCTTCCGCCTCCAAACAGAAACGGAAGATCTTCTTCTGCGTTCAGTTTCTTTGTGACGGCAGAGCCGTCGGGCCGGGCTTATTTGTGCATTATGCACCGTAATTTACAATGCTTGTAAAGGTTTTTGCGTCGAGGCTTGCTCCGCCTACCAGCGCTCCGTCAATATCGCTCATGGACATAAGCTCTGCGATGTTTTCCGGCTTGACGCTTCCGCCGTACTGAATAATCACCTGATCTGCGATCTCCTGTCCGTACTTGATGGCGATGCACTGACGGATGAAGGATGCCATTTCATTGGCCTGCTGCGCCGTGGCAGTAATGCCTGTTCCGATGGCCCAGAGAGGTTCATACGCAATGACGGTGCCTGCCATCTCTTCTGCAGTGACACCTGCAAGGGAAGCGCTGAGCATATCTCCCACTGCATTTTCGTAATTTCCTGACTCACGCTCCTGAAGGGTCTCCCCTACGCACAGGATCGGACGGATCTTGTGGGCCACAGCGGCCTTTACCTTTTTTGCGCAGACTTCGCTTGTTTCACCGAAATACTGACGGCGCTCGGAATGGCCGATGATGACGCATTCGATGCCCATATCCTTCAGCATGGCCGGAGAAATCTCCCCGGTAAATGCCCCCTTTTCTTCAAAGTGCATGTTCTGTGCCCCCACCATGATGTTGCGCAGAACAAAGATGACCTTCAGGGCTGCCATATGAATATACGGAACACAGACCGCCACATCGATGCTCTTGAGATCCACTCCGGCCTGCTTCAGGTATTCCACCAGATCCTCGCCGTACTTCACAGCGTCCTCAATCAGCATATTCATCTTCCAGTTTGCTGCAATAAACGGTTTTCTCATAAAGATCCTCCCTTTTTATGCGTCAAGAAGGCATGCAACCCCAGGAAGCACCTTTCCTTCCAGGAATTCCAGGGAAGCACCGCCCCCTGTGGAAATGTGGGAGATGCCTGCTTCCAGATCAAACTTCCGGGCTGCTGCCGCACTGTCTCCGCCGCCTACAACGGTGGTGCCTTCGCAGTCATTGAGGGCTTTGGCAATGGCTCTTGTACCCTGTGCAAAGCTGTTCATTTCAAAGACGCCCATTGGTCCGTTCCATACCACGGTCTTTGAATCTAAAATGGCCTGACGGAACAGGGCTCTTGTTTCCGGTCCGATGTCAAGGCCCATCTGATCTGCCGGCATCTGATCTGCAGCAAAAACAGAAGACGGGGAATCATCTGCAAATTCCGGGGCGCACACAACATCCACAGGAAGAAGGAATTTTACGCCCTTTGCATCCGCCTGGCGGATGAGCTCAAGGGTGAGGTCCATTTTGTCTTCTTCCAGAAGGGAGGTTCCGATTTCCTTTCCCTGAGCCTTCAGGAATGTATAGGCCATCCCTCCGCCTACGATAATGGTATCTACCTTTTCGATCAGGTTTTCGATCAGCGGAATCTTATCCCCCACCTTTGCGCCGCCCATAACAGCAGTAAACGGTCTTTCCGGCGCCTCCAGCATATCACCGAAGAAGCGGATTTCCTTTTCCATCAGGAAGCCGCTGACTGCCGGCAGATAGTCGGCGATTCCGGCAGTGGAGCAGTGTGCTCTGTGAGCAGTTCCGAAGGCATCGTTTACAAAGATCTCTGCAAGCTCTGCCAGTTCTCTGCTGAATTCCGGCGTATTCTTTGTTTCTTCTTCTCTGAATCTGACGTTTTCAATGAGCATAACCTCACCGTCTGCAAGAGCAGCTGCCGCCGCCTTTACTGCAGGTCCCACAACCTCAGGCTCGCTGACAAATTTTACTTCCTTTCCAAGAAGCTCTGTGAGCCGCTGTGCCACAACCCCCAGGGAATACTTCATATCCGGTTTTCCCTTTGGTCTTCCCATATGGGAGGCAAGAATCACTCTTGCGCCCTGCCCGCACAGATACTCAATGGTTGGAAGTGCGCCGGTGATTCTCCGGTCATCCGTAATGTTTCCTTCCTCGTCCACAGGAACGTTGAAATCGCATCTGACAAATACGCGCTTTCCTCTCACGTCCACGTCTCTGACTGTCTTTTTCATGTGTTTCGATCCTCCATAATTATATTAACAACAACTGATCAGCATTCCATTTTGACTCTCCGCCGCATGGACGAAGCAGGAATGCCCAGTTCTTCTCTGTATTTTGCCACAGTTCTCCGGGAAATCTGCACCCCGGTGACCATAATGGCCTCTGCAATGGACCGGTCGCTTAAAGGCGTGGTCCGGTCCTCGCCCTCCACCAGATTGCGGATCATGACCTTCAGAGATTCCGATGATGCCGCATCTCCGTTCAGCCCGCTGAACCGGCTGGTTCCGGTAAAGAAATAGCGAAGCTCATAAACCCCCTGAGCCGACTGGAGGTACTTTCCGTTGACCGCCCGGCTGACGGTGGACTCGTGAATCCCCAGCTCATCTGCAATTTCTTTCATGGTAAGGGGCTTCAGCTGCGCCTTTCCATGATCAAAGAAATCCTTCTGCCGTCTGACAATGGCCTCCGCCACCCTGGTAATGGTCTCGTTTCTCTGCTCGATGCTCCGGATCAGCCACATAGCTGTATTGAACCGTCCGGAAAGGAAATTTGCCACACCGGAATTTTTTTCCGAATCCCGCAGCATGCTGCGGTACTCACTGCGGATGGTCACCTTCGGAACGGAAGCATTGTTCAGATGCACACCGTAGCCGCCGTTGACACTTTCAATGATCACATCCGGAAGAATAAAATTTGTTGAGGAGGAAGATGCGTACATTCTGCCCGGCTTCGGTTCCAGAGACCGCAGGGTATCTGCATAGCCCTGAACCTCAAAGACCGTAAGCCCTGTAGCCTTTGCCACTGCAGAAAGCCGGTTCATTGCAATATCCTCCAGATGATCCCGAAGAATCAGACCAAAGGCATCGCTGTAACGGTCCATAGCCTTCAGCTGAAGCTCCAGGCATTCGGCAAGATCCCTTGCGCCCACTCCGGCAGGGTCAAAGCTCCAGACCAGCTCCAGCCCCTCCATCACAAGCTCATCCGACACGCCCAGCTCCCGGGCGATTTCCTTTACAGAGGAAGTCATATATCCGTTGTCATCCAGCGTCTGAATAATGTAAGCCGCCGCCGCCCGCACAAGGTAAGGTGCCTGCGTCATTTCCACCTGGTTTAAAAGAGCCTCCTCCAGTGTAATATCAGAGGCTGCGGAATATTCGTACCAGTCGCCGTCCTGGGCATCATAGGAGTATTTTCCATAGTAGTTCTCATCGTCATACCCCATGCTTTCTGCATAATGATACCAGTCCTCCGCATCCCACTCTGCAGGGGACACTTCATTATCTTGCCCCGATTCACCGTATTCATCACGGAAATCATCCTCATACTCACTGTCGGGCATTTCCTGAGACCGCACGATATAATCGGGATTTTCCAGATCAATCACCGGATTTTCCATCATCATGTCGTATATGTAATCCACCAGCTCTCCCCTGTTATACTGAAGAATATTCAGGGACTGAATCATCTCCGGTGTCAGAGTCAGCTTCTGGCTGAGTTCCGTATTCAGATCATTTCTGAAAATAAGTTCCATGCTGTGCTCCTGTTCAATAAAAACAAAAAATCAGTGAAACGTACTCAAAAGCTTGATCACGTGCAGCCCTGCTGCACAGATAGAATCATAACACAAAAGCGCTCCCTTCTCAATTGATTTTATCTAGTTGGCATGGAAATTGCTTACAAAAAAACTCCAGCCTGTTTCAGGCTGGAGCCTCCGCTTCTGCATCCCTGTGAGATGGAATCATTTATATTTGTGATTTGTTGTTTGCTGCTCTTGCAAGCTTCACCACATCACTTGCAAATTCATAGGTCATGATATTGTAAAACTCGCTTTTCAGAGTGTCTTCGATATCAATATCAAACTTCACCATGGTCAGGATCTGACCCCGTTCAAAGAATTCCCTTTTAAAAAGAGTTTCATTCACGATCCTGTAGGTGGCAGGAGTGGAAATATCCACCGCCATGTCAAGGAACGTGGACATGGACGTTGCGGCAGCCCCCATCATCTGGTTCATCAGCTCACAGACTGCGCTCTCTCCCAGCTCGTCAATCTCAAAGGTTGCCTCATCAAACTCCGTCATCATCATGATTTCCAGAATCTTCCGGATATCATTCTTTTTCAGAAGCAGAAGATTTCTGCCCTTCAATCCCCTGACATAGGTGATCTCCACTGCCAGAACGTATTCCAGCTCAGACAGATGGAATTCGTCTGCCATGAGAACCTCCACGTGAGGCTCTGTGATGCTTACCGGGCGGTCCAGAATCATGTTTATCGCTTTTGAGGAGGAACCCAGACTGATATTAAAGGTTTCTCCGAGAATGTCAGTTTCCTCCGCGGAAAAAAAATCTTCTGTCTTAGTCATAAACAAATTCCCTGATCTTATAACCCCATGTCTTTTACTGCTTTAATAATCCGATCCGGCTTAAACGGCTTCACGATAAAGTCCTTTGCCCCGCTCTTTACTGCATCGATTACCATGGCTTCCTGACCCATGGCGGAGCACATGATCACCTTTGCGTTCGGATCGTTTCCTCTGATGGTCTTTAAGGCCTCCAGGCCGTCCATGTTCGGCATGGTGATGTCCATAAACACAAGATCCGGCTTCAGTTCATTGTACTGCTCTACAGCCTGAAGTCCGTCAGCTGCTTCATAAACATCGGTGTAGCCTTCCTTCGCAAGGGCATTTTTAATTGTCATTCTCATAAACGCTGCATCATCTGCCAGTAATATTTTTGCCATATTCTTTTCCTCTTCTTCTGGTCAATCACAAAATAATCGAACGATCATGCTCCTTAATTACAGCATAACCTTATATATCCTGTTTCGACCGTTTTTTTCTTTTCTTTAGCACTTTCTGACTGTTTGAGAAAAAAAATTATATTGCTTCAAAGAAAAAGGACATGACCTGCGAAAAAATCATGTCCTCTCTGCGCCGGCCGGGCCGGCGGACCTGTCCCCTGCGGGACTGTTATCTGTGCCTGCCTGAGGCCTGTTTCCTATTTATCGCTCTTTGTATCCACAACAGGAACCGGTTCGTCAGATTCCATATCGATATCTGCAAGATACTTCTTTGTTTCCTTGACGATGACTCCGCTCAGGAGAATCATGCCGATTACGTTCGGAACAACCATGAGACCGTTGAGGATGTCCGCAATGTTCCATACCACATCCAGAGATGCTACAGTTCCTACAAAGGCAAGAACCACGAAGATGACCTTGTAGATCTTGATAATTCCAGGGCCTACGAGATACTCTGCCGCCTTTTCTCCGTAGTATGACCAGCCCAGAATCGTTGAGAATGCAAAGAGGGCCAGAGCCAGCGTGATGAGCGGCTTGCCGAGAACAGGAATCTGGGCGAATACGGCGAAGGTAAGAATATTTTTGTCTGCCATGGATGCTGCCACATCAGGGTTCTTGAGAACAGAGCTGACAAGGGTGAGACCTGTAACAAGACAGATCACAACAGTGTCCCAGAACGTACCGGTCATGGATACCAGAGACTGTCTTACAGGGTTTCTTGTCTTGGCAGCTGCAGCTACCAGCGGTGCGGAGCCCATACCGGATTCGTTGGAGAAGAGACCTCTCGCGCATCCGTAACGGATGGCCTGCGCAACTGCAAAACCGAAGACACCGCCGGTTCCTGCCTGAACGCTGAATGCTGACTTGATGATAAGTACAAGAGCCGGAATTATGTAATCATAGTTCATGATCAGGATGATGATGCATCCGAGAACGTAAAGAACCGCCATAAACGGAACCAGCTTTTCGCACACTCTGGAAATGGACTTTACGCCTCCCAGAATTACAACGCCTACTGCTGCCGCTACAAAGATACCTACGATCCATCCAGGGATGTTATAGTTTGTGCTGCAGGCAGCTGCAATGGAATTTGACTGGGTCATGCAGCCGATACCGAATGCTGCCAAAGCTGCAAAGATGGCAAAGATCACTGCCAGCCACTTCTGGCCGAGACCTCTTTCCAGGGCGTACATGGCGCCTCCCAGCATTCTTCCGTCCTTTGACTGGACTCTGTATTTCAGCGACATAAGAGTTTCGGAATACTTGGAAGCCATTCCGAATACACCGATGAGCCACATCCAGAGAACAGCACCCGGGCCGCCGGAAAGAACGGCCGTTGCCACACCTACGATGTTTCCTGTTCCGATGGTGGCTGCAAGGGCTGTTGCCAGGGCACCGAACTGGGAGATTTCTCCTGTTCCGTCCTGGTCATCCTTTGACACGGAAAGCCGGATGCCAAGGCCCAGCTTCCTCTGGATAACCCCCGTGCGGATTGTCATGAAGATGTGCGTTCCCAAGAGAACCACGATCATGGCCCATCCCCAGACGAGCCCGTCGATCTTGTCGACAATTTCTGCAAATGTCATAATCATCTCTCCTTCTAAAAAAAATAATAGCACAATGTACGGAATGAATATTGCATACATTTTCCAAATCACATACATTATCATATAGTATTTCCTCTATGTCAACACATTTTTTTGTTATTTAATTTTTTACAGAAATTATTATTGCAAATTTCTTATTTTCAGTATTTTTTCCTTCATTATTTTCAATAAGAAACCATATGCATCCTTTTTACAAAAAAAATCTATTGATTTTTCGTCAGAAGGGATTATAATGTTCAAGTGTTGGATCTTCTTACGAGGTGTGGCTCAGTTTGGTAGAGCAATACGTTCGGGACGTATGGGCCGCTGGTTCGAATCCAGTCACCTCGACCATCCAAAAACCGTCTGCTTTGGCAGACGGTTCTTTTTTTCTGACGATTCATGTAAAAAGGCAGAAGCGCCTGTTTCAAAGAGCTCCTGCCTTTTTTCGCATGATCCTGTTATGAAAACTTCGGGGCGTTCACATCCATGCCCGCAAAGGTATTCGGGCCGGGATTTGACAGCGAGAAATACATTTTTGCCGCTTTGGTGGTTCCGAAATCACGGTTGGAGCCGCTTTCCTGAACCTCATTGAATGCATCCCGGAACATCTGATTGTGAGCCTCTTCCCGGTTGAGAAGGAAGTCAATGGTTTCCCGCACCTTTTTGTCCTCGATCTGACGGTACAGATACTCGTACACCACCTTTGCCCGCTGCTCGGAAGCAATATTGCTGAGCAGATCGGCGCAGAGATCCCCTGTGACTGTAACGTAGTCGCCTGTCCAGGAATAACCGGAGGCGTTGATCAGTCCCGGAGCCAGCCCCAGCTGAACATGGGTCTGGATTTCCCCTGCCTTAACCTGATCCGCATCCACATCGTGTCCGTTGAGCAGGTTGATGGTCTGGGCTACCATCTCCATGTGGCCCAGTTCCTCTGCAGCGATATCCAGAAACAGATCCTTGATTTTCTGATCCTTGATACGGAAGCTCTGGGCCATATACTGCATGGCCGCTTTCAGTTCGCCGTTTCCTCCCCCCAGCTGCTCCTGCAGCAGGGCTGCGTACTGCGGATTCGGGCGTTCTACCGCTACCGGATGAAATAACATTTTTTCATGTTTAAACAAGCATATCACTCCTTTCATCAGTTCAGTGTTAGTCTCCCGCATGGGGAAAAACTTATGCATCTCTGATGTCAGGTTTCACCACGCCCGGACCACAAAAAAACGCAGATCTGCTGCTGCAGCGTCCGCGTTTTTTTCTTTTGCCCGGCGTCTTTTTTCTGTTTTTTGCACTGTATCATTCTATTTTAATCAATAGTCCAGTAGTCCTTCACCTGAACCAGAAATTCCGCCAGAGGAATTCGCTTTCTCATGCTTCGTTCAAGATCCATTTCTGAGGCAACAGCATCTCCCTGATCGATTCCATACCAGATCAGGTAAAAATCCCTGTGGGGCCATGCCTTTCGCCCCATCCGGCATATTACAGGCCGGTGTGCCTCCACGTGCTTCAAAGCTTCTTCATGTGCCCTGACAGCAGCCGGATGGCTGCGCCGGAATATTTTTTCGTGATTGATCCGTCTGATTGTGCACTGATCCATAAAAAAATCACCTCACATATTCTATAATATGCAAGGTGATCTTCAGGGGATTCTCTCAGAATTCCTTTGCCGCATATCTGCAGCTTCCCTTTTTCGCCCGCAAAACAGGGCTGAAAATCACATCGTCACATGATAACGCTGTCCCCCGAGTCCAGAAGAAACAGAATCACCTCTTTCACAGGCTCTCCCAGAGCCCGCTCCACTACTTCGCGATACAGCTTCAGCTGAACGGAGTATTCATTTTTCAGCCGTTGAAAACCGTTCTCCCTGTCCTGCCCGGTGATCCGGTCTGTTTTGTAGTCCACAATGACGATGCCCTCTTCATCCCGGAAGCAGCAGTCGATGATTCCCTGAATCAGAACCGTGTCCGATAAAGAGCCTGCCAGCGCGTTCCGTACCTCCGGGTCCCCGGCCATTGCCGCGATTTCTTCGCTTTTTTTCCGCAGGGTAAAATGCCATTCCTTTCGCAGCCACCTGGCACTGCAGGCCCGCTGCCCGGTTTCCGACCGGAAAAACCTGTATATTTTCTGACAGTCCACCGCCCCGGCTTCCTTTTCCGTCATAAATCCCCGTTCCGGCAGCTGCATTACAAACTGCCGTATCTCCGCTTCGGAGGTCTGGGGGCGGAAGGGGATCAGCTCCAGGACTTTATGCACCAGGGTACCCCTTGCAGCCGGTCCCAGAGGCTCCTCGCCCTTCATAAATACAGGCACTGTGCTGAGATCCTCAGAAGCGGAGCTTCTGCCCTCCCGGTCCTCTACGATTCCTTCCCGCAGCATGCGGTTGAGCCCGGATACGGAAAACTTTGATTTTGAGAGTACGTCTCCCCGGTAAGGATACTGAAAATCAAAGCGTCGTGCATATTCCTGCAGCATTCCTGTTTCGTCTGTAAAATCGGGAAAGCCTGCTTCCATATCTGCTTTCAGCCGGGACGCATGGGTTTCTTCGGCTCTTGCCCGGGCAGAGAGCATCTGGCGGTCGTGAAGAATCAGCTCCATTCCCCCTTCCCTGTAATACGGAACGATCCAGTCCAGGTAGCAGCCGGCGGAATCAGGATCCCCTGCCGTTCCATTGTCATATTTTTCCATACGCTGCTCCAGCTGGGACAGAGAGCCTACCAGAACGAGCTCGTCCATGGGACGGGTCATGGCCACGTACAGAATCCGCATTTCCTCCGCCATCTGTTCCCGGTCCTTCTGGGCTGCGATCACCTGCTGGCTCAGGGTTTTCGACGTGCATTTTCCATCCGGATCCGAATACTGCAGTGCCATTCCCAGCTCCTTATGCAAAACAACCCGGGAGGTGTTTTTGTCCCGGTTAAAGCGTCGGCCCAGGCCTGCCGCAATTACCACCGGAAATTCCAGTCCCTTGCTCTTGTGGATGGTCATAATGCGGATCATCTTTTCCCCGTTTTCCGTCTGAAGGGCCTGACCCATGGGAACGCTTCCCTGGCTGAGGGCCTCCACATAGCGCAGGAAGGAAAACAGGCCTTTGTTCTGGGATGCGGAAAAATCCACCGCCTTGTCAACAAGGGCCCGAAGGTTTGCTGCTCTGCGGCTTCCTCCCGGCAGTGCCGTGACATAGTCCAGATAGCCGGATTCCTTCATCAGGTGCCACAAAAAGGTCTCCAGAGGCATAAACCGGCTGCAGGTTCTCCAGTGTTCCAGCCGCCCGCAGGCTTCCCTGCACTTTTCCTGCAGGTCTCCTTCTCCTGACTCCGCCAGCCGCAGAAAGGCTTCGCTGAAGGAGCACTGAGGATCCGTCAGACGGATCTGTATCAGCTCGTCGGAGGAAAACCCGAAGATTTCCGAGTAAAGCACGCTGAGCAGGGGGATATCGTTTCTGCGGTTGTCGATGACCTTTAAAAGGTTCATAAACACTTCGATTTCCGTTGTCTCAAAATATCCCTCACCCGCATCCACATACGCAGGAAGCCCTTCTTCCTTCAGGGCTGCGGCATAAATATCCGCCTGGCCTTTTGTGCCCCGCAGGAGAATTACAATGTCCTCCGGCTCCACCCTGCGGACCGTATCCCCTTTCTTGTCGAAAATTTCCATGCCGATTCGTTCCGATGCCAGTTCTGCGGTGACCTTTGCCTCCAGCTCTGTTTTTTTCAGCTCAAGGATATCCTCGTCAATCCCGGCCAGATCCTCCGGAATATCCGTATTGATCAGGTGAAGGGAGGTAATCCGGTCAAGCTCCCCTTCATAATCGTCGCCTTTTTTCAGCTCCGCATCCTCATCGTAGTCGATGCCGCAGGTATCCCGGTTCATAATATTGCGAAATACCGCATTGACCGAACGGATGATGTTTCCCTTGCTCCGGAAGTTTCTGTTCAGATCGATCCGCATTCCCGGGCGGGTTCCGTCGCGGAAATCATTGTACTTGGCAATAAAAATCTCCGGCTCCGCCAGGCGGAACTTGTAGATGCTCTGCTTTACATCTCCTACCATATAGACGTTGTTGCCCCGGCTGATCCTCTGGATCAGAGTTTCCTGCAGAATGCTGCTGTCCTGGTATTCATCGATGAAAATCACCTCAAAATGTCTCTGGTACTCCCGGGCGATCTCATCATTTTTGAGAATTTCCAGCGCTATATGCTCGATATCGTTAAAATCCAGAAGATTTTTTTCTCTCTTTTTTTGTGTAAAGCGCCCATGAAAATCCTTTACCAGCTCCGCAAGATACCGGGCTGCTTCCTGCGTATCATTGATCCTCTTTACCGAATCCTTTACGGAAACGCTGCAGACGGTATCCTTCAGCCCCGACAGGATTTTCTTTACCGTCTCCCGCCGGGCGCCGACCCGCTCCTTGATCCCGGCATACGCCTCTTTTTCCTCTTTCGACGCCCGGAATACTTCAAATTTAAAATCCAGCGCTGCTGCAAGCTCCTGATCCGATCCCCGTTTGGCCATTTCCATCACCCGGGCAATGTTTTCCAGGTCGGCCGCCGCCTTCTTTTCCAGTGCCGGAAGCCCGTCCAGATCCTGCATCACCCGTTCATAGAGGTCATACGCCCTGCCTGCAGCCCGCAGGTTTTCCTTCCTCAAGGCCGCATAGACCGGAGTTTTTCTGAATTCCTCTTCGCTTAAGCCGGCTGCGTCTGCAGCCTGATCCAGCCATTCAAAGGGGTCGGGCATGGACATGATAAAGCGGTAGACCTGAAGGATCATGTCCCGGACGGCATCCTCGCTGCGCACATCGGCATACTGGCGGAGGAACCGGCGAAACATGCTGTTCTCAGCGTCTTCCTCAAAGCGTTCCTCCAGGAGCTCGTCCAGGGCCTCTTCCAGAAAAATGGCCCGTCTTCCTTCATCACAGATTCCAAAATTCTGATCCACGTCGGTCAGGTAAAAATATCTCCGTATGATGCCCATGGAAAACTTGTGAAACGTGCTGATATCCGCCCAGCGGGCATGGCGGATCTGGGACCGCAGAGCGGTCGTATCCCCCTGAGATTCTTCCGCCGCTTTTTTCAGGGCGCGGATGATTTTTTCCTTCATTTCTGCCGCAGCAGCGTTGCTGAAGGTCACAATCAGCATATTTTCCACGGAAATACCGTCCTCCATAATCAGCCTGCGGATCCGCTCCGTTAAAACTGCCGTTTTTCCTGATCCTGCCGCTGCGGATACAAGAATATCGCTGCCCTTTGTTCCGATGGCTTTTTCCTGCTGCTGTGTCCACTTCATAAATCATCCGCCCCTCTTTCCGGTTCAATCCACTGCTCCGGTTATTGTATCATAATGCCCTCCTCTTTGCACATATTCCGGTTCTCTGTTATACTGAAACGGAACGAGCGCACTTACGGCGGCCCCGGCCGCCACTCAAAGAAATTTCCAAAAAAGGAAGATTATAGGAATATGACAACCACATTAATGATTCTGGACGGCTTCGGATACAATGCCGATGCCTCCGGCAACGCTATAGCAGCAGCAGATACCCCAAATCTGGACCGTATCATGGAAACGTATCCTCATACGCTCCTCGGCGCCAGCGGCATGTCCGTAGGCCTGCCGGAGGGCCAGATGGGAAATTCTGAAGTAGGACACATGAACATCGGGGCAGGCCGGATCATCTATCAGGAGCTGACCCGCATCACAAAGGAAATCGAGGACGGAACCTTCTCGCACAATACCGTCCTGAACCAGGCTATGGAGCATGTAAAAAAAGGCGCCGCCCTTCACCTTATGGGGCTCCTTTCCGACGGCGGGGTTCACAGCCATATCCGCCATCTCCTGGCCCTTATCGACATGGCAAAGGAAAAAGGCGTCCGGGAGGTTTACGTCCACTGCTTCCTGGACGGCAGAGACGTTCCGCCCCGCTGTGCGGAAAACTATATCCGTCAGCTGGAAGCCCACATGGAAAAAACGGGAGTCGGAAGGATTGCCTCCATCGCCGGGCGTTACTACGCCATGGACCGGGACAACCGCTGGGAACGAATCCAGAAGGCCTATGACGCACTGACGGACGAATCCTCCGATACACCGGCAGCAGGCTCCGCGCTGCAGGCACTGCAGCAGGCATATGACCGGGACGAAAACGACGAATTTGTTCTGCCCACCCGCATTACAGAAGGCGGAAAGCCCGTGGGCCTCATCCGCCATCACGATGCCGTGATCATGTTCAACTTCCGTCCGGACCGGGCAAGAGAAATCACCCGGGCCTTCTGCGATGCCTCATTGGAGGGGCTGAACCGCCCGGAGGCTCCGAAGGACCTGTGCTATGTCTGCATGACCCGCTACGACGAGGCCATCAAAGGCGCACTGGTGGCGTTCCCGCCCCAGCATCATGCAAACACCCTGGGCGAGTACATGGCAGCCTGCGGTCTGAAGCAGCTGCGCCTTGCGGAAACAGAAAAATACGCCCACGTCACCTTCTTTTTCAACGGCGGCGTAGAAGAGCCAAATGCCTGCGAAGAGCGGATCCTGATTCCTTCTCCAAAGGTGGCAACCTACGATCTGCAGCCGGAAATGAGCGCACCGGAGGTCTGCCGCACAGCAGTAAACGCCATCGAATCAGGTGCATACGACCTGATCGTTATGAATTTTGCCAACCCGGATATGGTAGGGCATACAGGAGTCTTTGAAGCAGCCGTTGCCGCCGTGGAAACCGTAGACCGGTGTGTGGGAGAAATCCTTGAGGCCACCGAAAAAACAGGCAGCAGCCTGTTGATCACCGCAGATCACGGAAATGCCGATACCATGGCGGACAGTCAGGGAAATGTGATCACCGCCCACTCCACAAATCCCGTGCCCGCAGTGGTCATTACCCCGAAGGATTCCGGCTGCGGTGACTTTACCCTGCGCCAGGACGGAATATTAGCAGACATTGCACCTACCCTGCTGCAGCTCATGGGCCTGACCCAGCCTCAGGAAATGACCGGAAAAAGCCTGATCCGAAGTACAGAAAACGGAAATACTTCTCTCAGTTAAAAACAGACGCAGACTCTGTCTGCACACAAAAAGAGCACCCCGCTGATGTTGGGTGCTCTTTGTTTTCAGAAAGGTATAACAGATCCGTTTCAGACGGAATCTTTCTGTCTGCAGAACCGCTCTAAAACCACAGCGCTTTCTGCTCTTGTGAGAGTCCGCTTCGGTGAAAATGCCCCGCTGCTGTCTCCATTCATCAGTCCTGTGGCAAAACAATAGGAGATGCCTTCAATAGCCCACGGATCCGCCTGATCCAGATCGGTAAAGTCAAGGATCACAGACCAGTCTCCCAAAAGATCGATCTGCAGCACGTCCACGGCGCGATACAGCAAAACGGCAAGGGTCTGACGGTCCAGAGGCATATCCGGAGAAAATCCGGTTCCTGTACCGTTTACAATGCCCTGTTCCACAGCCCACGCCACCGCCGGCGCAAAGGCTTCTGTTCCGTCCATATCGTCAAACATCTCGTCCAGAGCCTGCAGGTCCGGTTCGTAGATCTCCGGGCGAAGCTCCACCAGCCCCCATTGCTCCGCATCACTGCCGTAAGACTGGCTGCCGGACTCAAAGCAGATACCCGCAGCCCCTGCCAGAGCTTCTACAAACATGGCTCTTGTCATTGCTTCGTCCGGTGCAAACACACGGACAGGAATCTCCGTTTCGCCGCTGCAGTCTGCCTGCTCTTTCGGAACCTCTGTGCAGGTCATATAGCCCGCTTCAATAACAAAATCTATCGAGGAGGCAGCCCAGTGGTTTTCATAATCTGTAACCGTCTCCTGCCCGTAGGAAAAGACCGGGCACAGCAGACCAAGAATCAGAGCCGCGCACAGTGCCCGTTTCCCCGGGAGACCGCATTTTTTATTCATTGACACCATCCCTTCCGTCACCGGAACAGATTGTCCGGGATCACTTTTTTACTATCTCCCCCACATGATACACGATTTCTGTGTCATTCCTGTTGTATTCATATTTTATTCTGATTACATAACCGTGATAAAATCGTTACCGGAAAACCTGCGGCATTCCATTCCTCTGATCATCGTTCCATCACCCTTTTTTCTTTTTTTGTCACCATGTTCCTTCAAAAACCTCTTGCTATTTTGAAATGGGTATTATATAATGATTGAGTCGTTTGTGATAACACATATGTCCCGTTGGTCAAGTGGCCTAAGACTCCACCCTCTCACGGTGGCAACAGGGGTTCGACTCCCCTACGGGATACCAACAGAAAGACTGCTGATTTTCGGCAGTCTTTTTTTCGTCCCTGAAACATAACGAAACCCCGCGTCAGACGCGGGGTTTTCTCTAAAAAAAAGAGGAACTGCACCTGTCATACAGTTCCTCTGTATTTTTTTCTGTTCGGAGCCTGCCTGGTCCGGTATTTAAATCCAGCCGGATTCCGGATTACATCATACCGCCCATTCCGCCGCCGCCCATGTTGGCCATTCTTGCAGCTGCGTCAGCAAAGGCATCCTGCTTGCTGGAATCAACAACGCATGCTTCTGTTGTCAGGAGCATTGCAGAAGCAGATGCTGCATTCTGCAGTGCGGATCTTGTAACCTTTGTCGGGTCAACAATACCTTCTGCAAGCATATCCACATACTGCTCAGTTGCAGCGTTGAAGCCTGTGCCAGGCTTGCTGTTCTTGACCTCTGCAACGATAACAGAGCCTTCGAAGCCTGCGTTTTCTGCGATCTGTCTTACAGGCTCTTCCAGAGCTCTTGTAATGATTCTGGCGCCGGTCTTCATATCGCCTTCCAGAGTTTCTGTATATGCTGCAACTGCAGGGATTACATTTACAAGTGCAACACCGCCGCCAGGAACGATTCCTTCTTCAACTGCAGCCTTTGTTGCGTTGAGAGCATCTTCCATTCTCAGCTTCTTGTCCTTCAGTTCTGTTTCTGTAGCAGCACCAACCTGGATCACAGCTACACCGCCGGACAGCTTTGCAAGTCTTTCAGACAGCTTTTCTCTGTCGAATTCAGAAGTGGTTTCTTCTCTCTGTGCAGTGATCAGGCGGATTCTTTCCTGAATATCTTCTGTTCTGCCGGCACCGTTGACGATGATGGTGTTTTCCTTTGTAACCTTAACGGTATCAGCCATGCCCAGCATGTCGATGGTTGTGTCTCTAAGATCCATACCCAGTTCATCGGAGATCACCTGACCGCCTGTGAGAACTGCGATATCCTGAAGCATATCCTTTCTTCTGTCGCCAAAGCCAGGAGCCTTGACGCATACGCATTCGAAGGTGCCTCTGATCTTGTTGAGCACGATGGTTGCCAGTGCTTCGCCCTCTACATCGTCTGCGATGATGAGGAGCTTCTGACCCTGCTGAACGATCTGTTCCAGTACAGGGAGGATATCCTGAATGTTTGAAATCTTCTTATCTGTAATCAGAATGTATGGAGAAGCCAGAGAAGATTCCATCTTTTCTGTGTCGTTTACCATGTAAGCAGACAGATAGCCTCTGTCGAACTGCATGCCTTCCACGATTTCCAGAGCAGTATCCATGGACTTGGATTCTTCGATGGTGATAACGCCTTCCTTGCCGACCTTTTCCATAGCTTCTGCGATCATGTCGCCTGTTTCTGCATCGCCTGCGGAAACAGATGCAACCTGGGCGATTTCTTCCTTGCTGTCGATGGTCTTTGAAATCTTCTTCAGTTCTTCCACAGCAACATCAACCGCACCCTGCATGCCTCTTCTGAGAACCATCGGATTTGCGCCTGCTGCTACGTTTCTGAGACCTTCCTTAACGATGATCTGTGCCAGCAGTGTAGCAGTGGTGGTACCGTCGCCTGCAGCGTCGTTTGTCTTTGTGGAAACTTCCTTTACGAGCTGTGCGCCCATATTTTCAAACGGGTCTTCCAGTTCGATGTCCTTTGCGATGGTCACGCCGTCATTTGTAATGAGAGGGCCGCCGAACTGTCTTTCGAGAAGAACGTTTCTTCCCTTAGGACCCAGTGTGATCTTTACTGTATTTGCAAGCTTGTCAACGCCTGCTTCTAACTTTTTTCTGGCTTCATCGCCGTAATTGATTTCCTTAGCCATAATGTCTTTTCTCCTTTTGTTTTAATTCAAATCCATCCCCTCAGGGGTCATTTTCCGGCAGCCGGGCTGCCGCCTTTCATAAAATTAGTCCAGCACTGCAAGAATGTCAGCGTAAGGAATAATAATGAGTTCCTGTCCGTTGTATTCGATTTCGGTGCCGCCGTACTTCTTGAAGATTACCTTTTCGCCGCCGTAAATCTTGATTTCTTCATCTCCCAGTCCAGGTCCTACAGCAAGAACCTCCGCAATCTGTGGAACTTCCTTTGCTGAGCTTGCCAGAATAATACCGCCCTGAGTCTTTTCCTCTGCTTCAAGACGCTTGATTACAATGTTGTCGCCTAATGGTCTGATCATTTGAAAAACTCCTTTCAAATTTCATATATTTGATATATTTTATTTACGTTGTTAGCACTCTTCCTCGCTGAGTGCTAAACATAATTTACTCCATATCCAGCCGGATGTCAACCCACCTTTTATTTTTTTTCTGAATTCCTTTCGGCGGGTTTCTTTTTTGTCTCTCTTTCCGCCTGTTTTCAGTCCTGCCGGCTCACCAGCCCCTTTACAAGAATGTTGACGCCGAGAATATTGAAGGCTGTCATTTTCTCCACCTGGGCTGCAATAGTCTTCTGAAGGACGCGGATATTTTTCCGAAGCTCCCGGTCGTAGTAGAAGACTGCGGCAATGTTCAGGGTCACCCCCTCACCGCTGCTCTTCAGCGTGCACTTTCCGGTCTCCGCCACATACCCGGTGCGCCCCATGATGTAATCTGCCAGCTGCAGCACGGCTTTGTCGGAAATCGTAAATTCTCCCAGATAGCTGTATGTGGGCCGCACCACCGTTTTTTCGCTGACCTTTGAGGGCTTTCCGTTTGTAATGTGAAAAATGGAAAGAGGCTTCAGGAAGTAGCCGGAAAACTGGCTTTTGATTTCAAAGGTAGGAACCGGGATCACATGCTTGCCCTTCTGCCTCCGCTGCTGCAGGGCGGTCTGAATCTGCTGCGGCGTGGAAATATCCTCAATATGAATCATTTCGGAGGGTTCAGGAAGCTGCAGCCTGCTGCAGATCTTTTCGATCATCCCTTCGGAGGTTCCCAGCACCAGTAGCTTTTCCGGAGCAACCTGGCGGATGGCCTCAGCCACCTTTTCCCGTTCTTCCTCATTCTGAAAAATGGCCGTCTTTATGGCCGTCATTTTGTTTTCATCTCTCTTGGCAGAATGCCCTGCGCAGATGGCGTTGTCGTAGATGAACAGGCCGTCATCAATAATTCCCCGGATGCCTTTTTCCCGGCAGACGTTCATTGCCTGGTAGCTTTTTCCGGTCCCGCTTTTTCCTTCCAGTCCGTAAACAATCATGATACCCTTCTCCGTTTGCACTGTGACTGCAGCCTTTTTCTGCAGTATATTATTTGCTTAATTTATTCTAAAAAATGTTGTTCCTTTTCGGTTTCTTTGTTATAATGTATGAGCTATATATAACTATAGAATTTTTAAGGAGGTAATTCGTATGGCATATGTAATCAGTGATTCATGCATTTCCTGCGGCGCTTGCGCAGCTGACTGTCCGACAGAGGCAATCTCAGAGGGTGATGGACAGTATGTAATCAATGCAGAACTCTGCATCGACTGCGGTTCCTGCGCTGAAACATGTCCTGTAGACGCACCTTCACAGGCATAATCAGCAGACAATATGATGAAAACAAAGGCTGTTGCTTAACGCAACAGCCTTTTTCTTTACTTTTGTTCATCCTCTGCATGAATAATATGATATACAAGAGAATTCAGCGTATCCGTTACATGCACGTTTTCTACAGGTACGCTCTTAGGCACCTTCAGATCGCAGGGAGCAAAATTCCAGATTCCCCGGACGCCGCCCTCCACAAGCTTGTCCGCAACGCTCTGGGCCGCACCCTTGTCGGTGGTGATGATTCCGATATCGATGGGATGCTCCTTCAGAAAACCCAGAAGGTACTCGCTGTCCATGACTTCAATATCATTGATCTTCAATCCGATAATCTTTGGATTTACATCAAACATGCCGATGATTGGAAAACCGGATTTGTAATACTTTGTATAATTGGCCAGCGCCTGTCCGAGATTTCCGGTTCCCACGATCACCATCTTGTACTCCTGGTCAAGACCCAGAATCGTGCTGATCTCCTTGTAAAGACCCTTGATGTTGTATCCGTACCCCTGCTGCCCGAATCCGCCGAAATTGTTAAGATCCTGACGAATCTGGGACGCTGTAAAACCGATTAATGAGCTGAGTTCGTTGGATGAAATCCGTTCTACGTCATCCTTGATCAGCTCCTCCAGATATCTGCGGTAAATAGGAAGTCTCTTGACTACCGCATCTGAAATCTTTGCTTTTTCTTTCATTGACGTACTTCCTTACTATAGTCCTATAAACACACTTAATTGTTACTATTATAACAAAGACGGAACAATGATTCAATACCAAAGATGGCTTCTGAAGGCTCTGCTGCCGTATTTTTCTTCTACGAAAGCTCGGACCATTCTGCGTAGGCCTGATCCAGCCGCTCCTTTTTTGCGGCCAGGGCCCCGGAAAGCTCCGTGAGCTTTGCGTGGTTTGTCTGGTATTCTTCCTTGTACATTTCCTGTTCCAGGTCGGAAATGTCCTGCTCCAGGGTTTCGATCTCCTTCTCCAAAGCCTCCTGCCGGCGCTGGAGGCGCCGCTGTTCCGCCTGCAATTCCTTGTTTTTTCTTCGTTCGTCAATTCTCTGCTGCCGCAGGTCGGCGGAGCCGTCGTCTGCCAGATCGGCCTGGGTGGAATTATTCCGGTGCAGATCATTCATGTAGGCGGAGCCGGAAAGTATTTCTGCTTTCTTTTCATTGTAGTAGTCGTAGTTCCCCTGATATACGGTAATGCCTTCTGAAGTCAGCTCGTAGATGGCTGTGGGAACTTTGTTAAGAAGATATCGGTCATGGGATACGATGACGCAGGTTCCCGGAAAATCCATCAGTGCATCCTCAAAGACTTCCTTGGATGCGATATCCAGGTGGTTGGTAGGTTCGTCCAGAACCAGAAGGTTCGCCCCGGAAAGCATGAGCTTTAAGAGGGCCAGGCGGGCCCGTTCCCCTCCGGACAGAGCGCTGACAGGCTTGAATACATCTTCGTTGCGGAACAGAAAGCGTCCCAGAAGTCCTCTGAGCTCTGTATCGCTGTAAAGGGAATACGCCTCCCGCATTTCTTCGATTACGGTAAAGCTGTCGCTTAACATGCTCTGCTCCTGATCGTAGTAGCCGAACTGGATGTTGTGCCCTACTTTGATAAAGCCCTCCGTAGGCATCACCTGGTTCATGATGATCTTCAGCAGGGTGGTCTTTCCGGTGCCGTTGGGACCGATGATGCAGATCCGCTCTCCCCGCTTGATGTCAAAGTCCACATTGTGAAACAGGGTTCTGCGCTCCTGGCCGAAGCCGTAGGACATGGCCAGACCCTCTGCGTGAAGGGTGTCGTTTCCGCTCTTTGAGTTTTCTTTAAACTGAATCTTCATGCGGTCGTTGAGAATCTCCGGGCGGTCCATGCGCTGAACCTTTTCCAGCTGCTTTTCTCTGGACTTTGCCCGCTTGGCAAGCTTCTCTGTTCCCCGTTCCTTGAACCGGCGGATCATTTCCTCCTGACGGCGGATCTCCGCCTGCTGGTTGTTGTAAGCCTTCAGCTCTGCTGCGATCCTTACCCGCTTTTCCCCTGCATAGAAGGTGTAGTTTCCTTCATAGACGCTGAGGCGGTGGTTTTCCATTTCAAAAATCCGGTTTACGGTATGGTCCAGGAAATACCGGTCATGGGAAATGATCAGAACGGTTCCTTTATAGCCCCGCAGATACTGCTCCAGCCATTTGAGGGTTCCGATATCCAGATGGTTGGTAGGCTCGTCCAGAAACAGAAGGTCCGGCTTTTTCAGAAGGAGCGCCGCCAGGGCAAGCCTGGTCCGCTCCCCTCCGGAAAGGGATTCTGTCTTTTTGTCGTAAAAGGACGGTGGAAATGCCATGCTGCTCAGGACTCCCGTGATCTCACTCTTGTACCCGTAGCCGTTTGCTTCCTTGAACCGCTCGGTCAGCCGGTCATAGTCTGCCAGGAGCTTTTCCACCTGGGTTTCATTGTCTGCGTGGCCGCCGTCGGCAGAAAGCTCTGCAATCCTTGCAGCCATGCGGTTCATTTCCTCTTCCATCTCCATAACGTGGGAGAAGATGGAAAGCATCTCCTCATAAACGGTTTTCTGCGAAGTGAACAGGTCATTCTGACGGAAATATCCCACCGTCATGTCCTGGGAAATATAATAATTCCCTCCGTCCGCCGGCAGGTCCCCTGCCAGCACATTGAGCAGGGTGCTCTTGCCTGCGCCGTTTGTGCCTACGATCCCGATGCGGTCGCCTTTATTCACATGGAAAGAAACATCCTGAAAGATGATTTCTGTTCCGTCAAATACCTTTGTCAGATTATTTGCTGATAATACTGTCATATCTTTATCATCAGATGCCCTTATGCGGCATCATTCCTCCGTTTTCTGTCCGCTGAAAGCTTCTGCGTCAGGCGCGGAGCCCTGCTGCCCCTGCAATGCGCGGATCTGTTCCAGCCTTAATAATATTAATAGAATTGCAGAATAAATGCAATTATAATGATACATTCCCTCCGGGGACGGTTTTTGTTTGATAATCAAAATAAATTTTATTTTTTAGACAAAAATGGGTTGCAGTAAATGCATTCACCATCTATAATGTATGAAGTGTCGGGGCGGCAGCATATCTGATCCCAATTCCGACCCTGATAAACAGTCTGAAACGGATATTTTAAATAAAAAAGTACCAGGAGGTAAATATATGGTATTTGACAGGATTAAGGAAATTATCGTGGAACAGCTTGGCGTTGACGGTGCAGACATCACTCCGGAAACAAGCCTTGTAAAGGATCTGGAGGCAGATTCACTGGATGCTGTGGAAATCATCATGGCCATCGAAGAAGAATACGAAATCGAAGTTCCTGATGAAGAAGCTGAAAAGTTTGCAAGCATCGGCGACATCGTTAAATACGTAGAAGATCACGCAGAGCTCTAATAAATACGAAAAATACGAAGCGTCCCGCTTCACACCATATGCCCTGCGCATACAAAGATGCATATTACCAGCCATGCTGCAGATGCAGGCTGAAATAATTTTTTTCATTTAAAAAACCTGCCGCGTTTCATACACGCGACAGGTTTTTTTATCAGGAATATTTTTTTCTGTATTTTTTGCATGCCCCTGTCTGCACAGCCCTATGCAAGCTGAAGCACACCGGAAATAGCAGGGCCGTATACGTTGTCGTACACGCGGACCAGCTCTTCAAAGCTTACATAATCATAGGAATCCGGCAGACCGTATACCTCCATCTGCACCTCGCCCATTTTGATCTCGTAATCAGACTTTATGTAGCCTGCTTCCTCGTAATACGCCCGGCGCTTTTCGTCCTCCGGTCTGAGGAGGAGGATCATGCGGGCTCCCGGAAGAATCTGACGGATGGATTCCATCATTTCCTTTTCGACGCCGCCGTCCCGGTACTCTGCCATGACTTCCAGGTAGTCGATCATCACGATATCGGCATAGATCAGCGCGATGACAAAGGAAGCGAACAGCCCCTTCTCATCCTTGAAAACCTTCACCTCCAGCCGGCCTTCCTTTCTCCGGTCGATAAAGAGGCGAAACGGTTTCTTTTCCATAAACGGAACGTCAGACTCATACAGAATCCGGACCTGAGACATGTCCCAGGCGTTATCAGCTTCGATCATTTCGAACATTTCTGCTTTTCTCCTTTATTTATCCATAATTTCAGATGTAAAAATCAACGAACACCTCGCCTTTTATTCTAACATTGAATGAGCCGGATGTCACTTGTTTTGGTGGCTTCTTCGGGAAGAATGTCTGCTGCCGGGCAGCAGCTCCTTTTTCTTCTTACAGGTTGACGCGAACTCCGTTCACCACGATTGCGCTGATTTCCGAAACTGCAGGAAGCTGCTTCAGCACCGGCCCGCCAAATGCCAGGTAGGCGTCCACCTGGAAATTGGAATCTCCGTTTACCATATTCTGCATGTGGTCCTTCAGGGAAATTTCTGTTCCGTCCTTCAGAATCAGAGCTTCTGCCTCAAGCTCCCCAAAGCCGGTGGAATTTCTCCACTGCAGCGGATTCTTCACTGCATTCAGCCGCAGGGAAACGGGAGACAGCTCCACGCTGGTGAGAAGGACTGCTCCGTATTCCGGATCCTGGGCGCTGCCCGTAACCAACTGCACAGGATGGCTTGTGCGGATGTTTGCCGCGTAATGGTTCTCCCAGGTCAGGTTCCATTCGCCTGCTGTCTGCAGGCGGCGCTCCTCGTAGGAGGCGTCCCGGTGATCGTATGCGTACAGATCCTTCAGGGTCACGTGAATCTCGGCCCGGTTGATGCCCTCGTATCCGCCCATGCAGTACATCAGCCCTATGTATCCTTCATCGTTGAAGCAGTACATGAAGCCGCCGCCGTCAAGCCACGGGTTTCCTCTTGTTTCCGACGGGTCGGATGCGGAAAAGGACATGGTGTCAAACAGGTAATAAGCGCCGGTTTCCTCATCCTCCGGAAGCTCCCACGGGATGTCGGTTTTCAGCCAGATCCACTGGCTGTTTCTGTCTCCCAGGGATTCATATGCGCAGATGCGGTGCCCCCCGGAAGCCGCACTGACATCAAGCTTCACATAGCCCCCCGGCAGGGTTTCCATGACGCCGTCCATCCCGAGGAATTCCTCCAGTCGGATATCAAAATCCCGGAGCTGGTCTGCATAGGCCAGGGATGCGGTAATTAAAATCAGCAGGGCTGCGGCTGCTGCCGCAATCCGCCACACCCGCAGTCGCTTTCTTCTGGAAGGCAGAGCCTTCGCAGTTTCAAAACCTTTTGGGGTATTCTCGTTTTGGGATTCGTTTTCGGATCTGCTCCGGCTTTCTGCTTCACTGGAAACGGACCTTTCCATATCGTTGTATATTTTTTCCATCACCAGTGAATACTGACGTTTCTGGTTTTCCTTGTCTTCGTCTTCGTCTGCATCCGCTGCACACAGCGCACAGATAAAATCCATCTCATTTTGGTCAAGTGCTGCAAACATATCAGAGATTCTCATGAATTTTCAGCCCCCTTTCCTCCAGCATCTTTCTCAGTTGTTTTTTTCTGCGGTTGAGAATGTTGGCCACCTTCTTCTGATTCAGCCCCAGGGTTTCTGCGATTTCCCGCCCGCTCATGTTCAGGTAGTATCTGCACAGGAACACCGAATGATCCGGTTCCCCCAGACTGCGGATGGAATCCCAGAGCACCATGCCTGTTTCCCGGGCGTCCAGGGCTTCCTGAGGACCGGCCTCCTCTGTTTTCAGGTCCATTTCCAGATCGTCCATGTAGATCAGGTTTCCCGGCTGCTTTCTTAAAAGATCGATGGCGGAATTTCTTGCGATTGCACAGATCCAGCTCTTTAATGAAGTTCCCCGGCGGCTGTCAAAGCGGCTGCTGTATTTCCAGACTTTATAAAACGTATCCGATACCGCCTCGTCCAGAAGGTCCTGCATGGATGTTCCGAGGATCTTTCTGCAGATTGCGTTCACATCCTTTCCGTACCGGTTTATGGCCTCCCGTATCCCTTCATCCGGGCTGCTTTGGATCAGCCCCATCAGTTCTCTTTCGTCCATTTTTCATTTCCTTTCTCCCTCTATCATACTATACGGGGAAAAGGATCTGTTTTACTCAGTGAAAAAACATTTTTTTCTGAAAAAAAACAGGACAGCAACGCTTGTTACTGTCCTAATTTTGCTGCCAGCATCAGGATGATGCCGGAAATTATAAAAAGTAAAAGAAGGTATTTCCACACAAAGCGCAGCCATTTGGCGTAAGGAACCCGCCCGATGGCAAGGCCGCCCATGACTACTGCGCTTGTAGGCGTAAAGAGATTCACAAGACCGCTGGCGCACTGGAACGCTGTAATGATCAGGGAACGTGCCACACCTGCAAAATCCGCAAGGGGTGCAAATACAGGCATGGAGAGTGTTGCCAGTCCCGAGGTTGACGGGATAAGGAACGACAGCGGAATAAAAATAAGATAATTTACAAGGATAAATAATGCAGAGCCTGCTTCGGAAAGCAGGGTTTCCCCGAAGTGCAGAATGGTATCTGTAATGGCGCCGTCATTCATAATTACGGTAATACCCCGTGAGATACCGATGATAAATGCCACTCCCAGGAGATCCGCTGCACCGGCGATGATACTGCTTATGATTTCCTTCTCTCCCAGTCCGTAAATGATCCCGGTGATCACTGCCATTACCAGGAAGAGGGCGGAAAGCTCAGGAAACCACCAGCCCAGGGCGGGCATAAAGCCGAGGCCCATATCATCAAAGGGGATGACCGCATAAATCATAATGATAAAGGTAAGGACAAAGAGAATCAGCGCAAGCTTTCTCTTTCCGGTCATTTCGGGGGCCTCGTCCGTGCTGCCTGAAAAGGCTTCCATATTGCTCTGTCTCATATCCGCAACAAAAGAGGCTTCCGGATGATTTTTTACCCTTTCTGCATATTTCATTACCATATATATGGCAATTCCTACGGATACTGCAAAGAAAAGGATTCTGAGAAGAATCCCTTCTCCCAGGGATACGCCGGCAAAGCCGGCTGCGATTCCTGTGGCAAAAGGATTGACCGTGGAGCCGAACACGCCTGCGCCGGCTCCTAAAAGGATCACCGCCACTGCGGTGACTGCATCATAGCCTGCCATAATGAATACAGGCAGGATCAGCGTGTAAAAGGCGATGGTTTCCTCGGCCATTCCAAAGGTGGTTCCTCCCAGGGCGAAAAGGATCATAAGAATGGGAATCATCAGCTTTTCCCGTCCCTTCATGCGGTGGAGAATCCGGTAGATTCCGGCTTCCAGCGCTCCGGTTTTATTCATGACACCTAAAAATGCACCCACCATAAGAATAAATGCTGCAATATCGATGGCGTCATAAAACCCCTGAAGGGGAGCAAGAAATATTTTTCCTATGCCCTGTCCCTGTCTTGCAATCTGGTGATACGTGCCGGATATGGGCTCAGTACCGGTATCGGTGGCAATATGCTCATACTGCCCTGCAGGAATGATCCAGGTCAGAGCTGCTGTTATGGCGATGAGTATGACCAGTATGGTAAAAGCCTCCGGCATTCGGAATTTCTTCATCATACGGTTGCCGCCATTAAAGCTTTGATTGAATGCATTCTGTTTTCCGCTTCATCGAATACCACAGAATGTCTGCTTTTAAATACTTCGTCATCGACCTCGCGGATATCGATTCCCTTTTCCTTCCATTCCGCTGCAAGACTGGTTTCAAAATTGTGGAAGGAAGGCAGGCAGTGCATAAAGATTACATCCGGATTGTTTGTGCGTTCCAGCATTTCCATAGTCACCTTGTAAGGGGAAAGCAGTGCAGCTCTTTCCGGAATCATGGCTTCTTCCCCCATAGAGGCCCAGATATCGGAATAGATCACATCCGCCCCTTCCAGAACACTGATATCATCTTTGATATCAATGGAAGCGCCTGTTTTTTCCGCTTCCTCCGTTACACGGCCCATGAGTTCCGGGTCAAGCTCGCTGATCAGCTTCTGAGGGCCGTATGCCACAAAGTGCATCCCCATCTTTACGCATCCGTACATCCATGCGTATGCCATGTTATTTCTGACATCACCTACAAATGCAACCTTGCACTTGTTAAGCGGTTTGGAAATGTGTTCCTCCATGGTCAGCATGTCCGCAAGAATCTGGGTCGGATGGTCCACGTCCGTAAGTCCGTTAAAGACAGGCACTCCTGAGTATTTTGCAAGATCCTCTACCACCTTCTGGTCAAATCCCCGATATTCGATGCCGTCAAAGAATCTTCCCAGAACCTTTGCCGTATCCTCAATGGATTCCTTTTTCCCCATCTGGGAGGAGGCCGGATCTAAAAAAGTGACGTGAGCCCCTTCGTCATAAGCGGCAACTTCAAAGGCGCACCGGGTGCGCGTCGATGTTTTTTCAAATATTAATACGATATTCTTTCCCTCAAGGGTCTTGCTTTTGATTCCTGCACGTTTTTTTGCCTTCAGGTCACGTGCCAGATCGAGAAGGTATCTGATTTCCTCAGGCTTCATATCCATCAGCGTGAGGAAGCTCTTTCCTTTCAGGTTTAATGACATAGTTGTTTCTCCTTTACAGTCTGGTTTTTCAGCAGCATACGAAACATGACGTATGCTGAACCACAATCTCAATATATGATCTGCAGGTTATCCCCGCACAAACGGCATGCTCATGCAGCGCGGACCTCCTCTGCCTCTGCTGAGCTCTGAGCTTGGGATCACATGGGTTTTTATGCCATGCTCCTGTAAAATTCTGTTTGTCACATTGTTTCTCGAATAAACGATGACCTCGCCAGGCGCCACTGCCAGTGTATTGGAACCATCGTTCCACTGTTCCCGGGCTGCATCCACCGGATGGCCGCCGCCGCATTTTATAATTTCAACATTGTCCAGGCACAGATGCTTTCTCAGCATGTTTTCCAGATCATCCTGTTCGTCCTCGATGATGAGCTTATGGTCTTCATCCAGCCGAAGCACAAAGAAATTCATATGCTCCTGCAGGTTGCTGTGGACGGTGAATTTGTTTTTATCCACCATGGTAAATACCGTATCCAGATGCATAAAGCTCCGGATCTTTGGTATATCGATGGCAATAACTTTTTTGAAGCCTGCGCCTGATTCCGGGTCAAGAATGGCCTTTGCGTAATGTTCGATGGCATACGGCTGGGTACGTTCTGAAATACCGATGGCGATGGTTTCGCTGTTGAGAATCAGAATATCTCCCCCCTCAATGGTAGAATCGCAGCTGCCGCTGATGGCCTCACAGCCTGCATAGTCGGCAGCGCCGGAAGGTACATCATTGTCTGAGCGTTCAAACCAGTGAGGCACATTTTTATAGACCGGATGGTAACGGAAAATATATTCCGCAAAAAGGGTTTCACGGTTTCTCGTTACAGTAGACATGCGGTGTATGGAAACCCCGTTTCCCGCACATGCAAAAGGATCCCGCGTGAAATAAAGATTTGGCATAGGGTCAATGAGAAACGGATATTCATCGGACAGATAATCCGTCAGGTTCTTGCGGGCATAATCAGGAATTTCCGATTTGCGCACACCGGAAATCATCTGTGCAATCATATCGCTGTCCGTCATAGCCGCAAAATGCTCATAGATCATTTCCGTACGTCGTTCTCCCCGTATCCCTGCTTCAAAGATAAACTGACGGATAAACTGTTCACGGACGGTGCGGTCTGTGATGGACTCTTTCAGAAGATCATCAAGATATATTACCTCTGCACCGCAGCTTTTAAGGGTTTCCGCAAATGCGTCATGCTCCTGCTGCGCCGTCTTCAAATAAGGAATATCATCAAAAAGAAGTCTTTCGAGATACTCAGGAACAAGATTTTCCAGTTCCCTTCCGGGTCTGAAAAGCATAACCTTTTTCAGCGGTGCAATCTCAGAATGTATGCTGATCGGACTGTTTTCATTCATTAGATCACTGCCTCCTTTTCTTTATTACAATGCAGCTCATTAAGCTGCCGTTATAGACATTCATTATTTTTTTCAGGTAAGCGCAAATTATACGCACAGCAGGATATTAATTTTGAAAATGCAATAAAAACAGAATCACAAATTACCTCCGACCCCTTTCCCTCCCCGCCTGAAACGTGCGCTCCGCGGCACAAAAAAGAGGCTGGTGCATTACCATAGATTCCCGCAGAGCAGGCAGACAAAATAAAAAAGGTTCGGGACTGCACTATGCGATATGCTCCCCAAAGATCAAATACTCGAAATGACAATGATTTCTGCCCCACACTATGAGGAGAATATAAAACTCAATTAACATCTTCGCTTTCTTTTCACATGGGATTTGCAGTCGGGAACGTCCCGGAATTGTATACAAAATTTTTACAACAAATTTTCGTTTTTCGGACGTTGTTTGAAATTTTCATCCAGAAAATGGAAGTTTCTTGACATTCAGTTACAAAAAAATAGAATATTGATTTTGAAATGTAACATTTTTATTTACATGTAAAACTATTGGTTGAAAGTATGGAGTTTTTATTTTTTAAGTATACTTTACTGGAAGATAACTCCAAAATAGAGAATAAAAATAAAACTATATGTGCACAAAGATTACAACACCATCAGAAATCGGGTTAAATGATGTAAGCAGAAACACCGGAACGTTCCCTTCGCTGTCCGGTTTGAGACGTGCGCATCCGCGGCACCTGAACCAAAACCGGCAACGCGAACCGCCGAAAGGCGGTTCGCTCCTCCGGTCGCAAAGCTTTTTCCTATACGAAATAAAAGGATGCTTTGCTCCCTTCGCTGTCCCGTTTTACACGCTTTTCCTCCGGAAAAGCTAAAAAAAGTCAGTTCCTTTCAGAACTGACTTTTTAGTAAAACCGGCAATGTCCTATTTTCCCGGGCAGCCTCCCGCCAAGTATCTTCGGCGC
>JBJFFZ010000140.1:0-7956 GCA_051892195.1 Anaerovoracaceae bacterium | reverse complement strand
CCGCATCAGGTAAAGGGTCGAAGTTGGATGACTTCCTCTCAGCCTGCTGACACAAGCTCCCCTGTTTTTTTCTTGTATAGTATGTTAACACACATTCCTGCCGCAGTTCAACAGGCAATTGTCTGAAATCTGCAGCAGGTGCTTTGCCCCGGCGACGCAGGCCCATGGCTGCAGTCCCGCCAGGTCTTAAACCACCCGGTTGATCCACATATCGCTTCGGATCATAAAATACCCTGCCACGCACTTGATGACCTCCGTATACGGCGAGAGAATCACCAGCCAGTGAATATCGATGTGCACCACATAGGCCAGCACAAAGGTCACCGGAACCAGGAGAATCCACGACCCGAAGAAATCAAACAGAAATGTGATCAGGGTCTTTCCCCCGCTGCGCAGAGTGAAATAGCAGACGTTTGTATAGGTGAGAAACGGCAGCACCGTGGCCTGCACCAGAATCATAAACGCTGCCAGACTCCGGACGCTTTCCTCCGTGTTGTAAAGCTTCGGAAACAGCCCCGCCACCGGAAGCATGGCCAGCATAATGCCAAGGCCCACCACCAGGTTGAAGAACACCAGCTTGTTGTCCGTATCTCTGGCCCCTTCAAAATCTCCTTCGCCCAGCTTGTGTCCCACCACGATGGCCACCGCAGCCCCCAGCTGCACGTAGATCATGGAGAACATATTGACCAGCACGCTGGAAATATTTCTGGCCGCCACCACCTCGATGCCGTAAGCAGAGTAGCACTGCGCCACCACCGTCATGCTCAGGGCCCACAGGAACTCATTGATCATGAGGGGAACGCCCTTCACAAGAATATCCCGGAAGAGCTTTCCCGGAATATACAGGCTCCGGTACACCCCCCGGATAAACACCGCCCGGTCCGGATGGGTATGGGTCCAGAGGATCATCACCCCGGCCTCGATGCACTTTGCAATCACCGTGGCCCAGGCCGCACCCTTCACCCCCAGCTGGGGCATGCCCAGCTTTCCGAAGATCAGCGCATAGTCTAAAAGCACGTTGATCCCCACAGCCGAGAAGGCCGCAATCATGGGAACCCTGGTTTCCCCGCACTCTCTCACCGCACTGGCATAGGCCTGTCCTACGGCAAAGGGCACAAAGGACCAGATCATGATCTTCAGGTAATCCCTGCCGAATCCCAGAGTCTCCGCCACCACCGCCGGGGCATCGTCATCACTTAAAAACAGGGCAATCAGCGGATCTCCGAACCAGGAGAACACCCCTGCAAACAGCAGCGCCAGCAGCGTGCACTCCCAGATCCGAAAGCGCACCGTATAGCGCTGTCCCACAGGATCCTTATTCCCGTAAAACTGGGTTCCGAAAATACTGGGCCCGGACACCGCGCCAAAGATGCTCAGGTTGAACAGAAACACGTACTGATTGATAATGGAAACCCCGCTCATTTCCTCCGTACCGATCTGCCCCACCATGATGTTGTCGATCATGCTTACAAAATTTGTAACCACGTTCTGCAGAATCATGGGCACCGCAATGGCCAGCACATACATGTAAAACTGCCGGTCACCGATATATTTTTCTCTGAATGTACTTAACGAACTCAATTTACACCTTCCATACTGAAATTTTCGTCACCGTGCTCAGACGGGGGCTCCGCGCCCCTCCAGGGATTCCCTCTTTTCCCGGACCGCCCCAAGAATCTCCTGCAGCAGCCCCGGAAGATCCTCTGTCTTCTTTTTCAGGCCGGCCGCCCCTGCATGGCCTCCCCCTCCGAAGGGAGCCAGAAGCTCGTTGACATTGATCCAGCGGCCGTCGGAGCGGAAGGAGCAGCGGGCAAAGCCTGGGGTTTCCTCAAAAACAGTGAATCCCAGCTCCACATCCTGGCAGTCCCGGAGGATCCCGCTCATTGGGTGGATATCCTCATATGCCAGCCCCAGCCGCTGACTGTCCTCATAGGACAGAAAGATACAGGCAACCTTTCCCTCCATTTCCCGCTGCAGAAGCTGCATGAGCTTTGCCTGCTGCAAGAGCTCGTGCACCGTCTGAGTCTGCATGGTGAGAATCACCTTCCGGTGGTCCGCCCCGCAGTCAATCAGGCCGGAAGCCGCCTGAAGCACCTCCCGGGTGGCTCTGCTGAAGCGCTCCGTGTCGTGGAGAATGCCCATGTAAAGGTAATCCGCGGCATTGGGATACGGCTCCTGCCCGGCCCTGCGGAGGCAATCTCCATCCAGTATGCCCCATAAAACCTGGGCGCATGCCTCTGCATCCCAGCAGTGCCGGTAATCTCCGTAGCCTTCATTGCCGGCGTGATGGTCGATGACCACAGAGCCTGCTGCCCCTTCGTAAAGGGCAAGTCCCTCCATCCGGGCTTTTGTGGCCGTGTCGCAGACCACCGCGCCATAGCGCTGCCCCGGGGAAAACTCCGGCATGCGGAACGGTTCAAAAACCTTCTCCTGAGCCAGCTGCTTCATAGGCCCCCGATCTACATTTTCTGCAAGATATGGGAGAATCCGGTACTGCGGATACGTGCAGTGCAGGTAATGGGCAACGCCCATCACCGATCCTGCCGCATCCCCGTCGGGATTGATGTGGCCAAGAACCACCGCCGTATCCAGCCCGTGCTCCTCCATCATTGCTTCAAAGGCTTTATTAAAATCAAAATCCATCCTTTTGCCTCCTCTGCCCGCTTACTGCAGGGATGATCATCCGCCGGGCGGATGCACCCCGGTCTGACGGGATTATTCGTACACTGCGCTGTCAAGAATGACACGGATGGCCTTCATGCTGAGGGCATCCTCTCTGACGCAGGCCATGGTTTCTTCGTCGAACCGCTGCTTAAGGACTTCCTTCGGCATTTCCAGCTGGGCGGCAATGAGATCCATCTGGCGGTCCACATCCGCTTCCGTAACCGCCAGCTGCTCCTGCTGCGCAATGGCCTCGAGGATCAGGCGTCCCTTGAGCTTGAGAATGGCTTCCGGGCGGAGGCGCTTCTTCTGTTTTTCCTCATCGGAGCCCATAACCTTAAAGTATTTTTCCGGATCGTAGCCCTTTTCCCGGATCATCTGGGTCCAGCCGTGGTATGCGTTTTCCACCGCCTGCTCAATGAGATCGTCGCTGATGTCAAACTCGGAATCCTCTGCAATCTGCGCCAGAAGGCTGTCGGTCAGCTCCGATTCTGCTTCCTCTTCCTTCTGCTGCCGCAGCTCTTTGCCCAGAGCCTCCTTCATGGCATCATCAAAGGCCGGATAATGGATTTCCTCAATGCCCCGGATCAGGCACTTGAAGAGAACTTCCTTTCCGGCCAGTCCCTTCATCTTGTAATCCGAAGGAAAGGTCACCGTAATGTTCATCCTGTCCCCGGTCTCTGCAGCCTCCAGCTGCTCATCAAAGCCTGCCAGGAAGTTTTCCTGACCGATGACGATTTTCTCGTTCTGCTTCTGGCTGCCTTCGTAGGCGTTGCCGTGGTACAGCCCCGTATAATCCAGGGTAACGATGTCCCCCTGCTGAATGCCCCGGTCTGTGATTTCGATCCGCTCTGCCAGCTGCTCCTTTTTGCTTTCGAAGGCAGCTGCGATTTCTTCCTCTGTAACAGTGATCTGAGGACGGCTTGCCGTAAGGCCCCTGTAGGTTCCAAGCTTTACGGAATAGTAGTTTTCTGTCGCTTCCATAGGTTTCTCCTGTCTATATGATGGTAAATTATACTGTCTGTGTATCCTTTCTATTATACCCTTTTCACTGTGCAAGGAAAAGTCCCGTCAATAAAAAATGAGCCCGGGAATCTTTTGTCCCGGACCCGTTTTTTATCTGTTATTCGTTTCTTTTCTGTATTTTCTGCCCTTTGTGCTACAGCAGACCCTGGATCAGGATCACAAGAATGAGAACCGGCAGGACGATGAGGAAATACCACTTCATCCATCCGGCGATCTTCAGGCCCTTTCCGGTATTTGCCTCCGCCTGATAGTTTTCAAATCCCCAGCCCCACTTTGTCACGCAGAACAGCAGGTACACCAGGGATCCCAGAGGCAGCAGCAGGTTGCTTACAAGGAAGTCCTCCGTATCCAGCACATCCCGGCCTCCGATCAGGTGCAGCTCGCTGAGCACATTGTACCCCAGCACGCACGGCAGGCTGGCCAGAAGAATAAAGATGCAGTTCACAAGGGCTGCTTTTTTCCGGCTCCAGCCGAACAGGTCCATACAGGAGGACATGATATTCTCAAACACTGCAATGACCGTTGAGAAGCTTGCAAAGGTCATAAACAGGAAGAACAGGGTTCCCCAGAGTCTTCCGCCCCCCATGTTCACAAACACATTGGGCAGGGTCACAAAGATCAGGCTCGGTCCTGCATCCACCTCCACACCGTAGCTGAAGCACGCCGGGAAGATAATCAGACCGGACATGATGGCCACAAAGGTATCCAGTGCGCAGATCCGCACCCCTTCTCCCGCCAGAGTGCACTCCTTTGACATATAGCTTCCGAAGATTTCCATGCAGGCAATCCCCAGGCTCAGAGTAAAGAAGGCCTGATTCATGGCTGCGGCCACAACGTTTCCGATGCCGGCCGCCTTCATGTTTTCCAGATTGGGAACCAGGTAGAAGCTGAGCCCCTCGCCGGCTCCGGACAGGGTAAGACTGTGAACCGCAAGAACAACGATCAGAAGCAGCAGGGCGCTCATCATGACCTTGCTGATCCGTTCCAGGCCCTTCTGAACACCCCGGCTGCACACCAGAAAGCCCACAACCACGATCAGCGCCATCCAGATGCCCATCTCCCAGGGAGATGCAAGAAGGCTGCCAAAGGCATTGCCGCAGGCTTCCGCATCCATTCCTGCAGTAAAGCTTCCCCCTGCAAATTTTGCAAAATAGCTGACCATCCACCCGGATACAGTGGTGTAATACATCATCAGCAGATAGCTTCCCAGCAGGGCAAACCACCCGTGAATGTGCCACTTTGTCCCCGGCTTTTCCAGCTCCTTGTAGCCCTGCACGGCGCTCTTGCGGCTGGCACGGCCTACAGCAAGCTCCATGGTCAGAACAGGAAGTCCCATGGTAATGAGGAAAACCAGGTACAGAAGTACAAACCAGCCTCCTCCGTTCTGTCCCGTCACAAACGGGAACCGCCAGACATTTCCGATACCGATGGCGCAGCCTGCGCTCACCAGAAGGAATCCCAGGCGGGATTTAAATGATTCTCTTTCCATTGATTCTACTCTCCTTAAACAACGATCTGTTTTTCTTAAACACGGGAATGTTTAAAAAACCATACCCTCTCATTGTATCCTACAATATATGCTGCATCAATCACATTTTGCGCATAAAAGAAACCCCTGAAAACGAATACTCCATCCGCCTTCAGAGGTCTTTGTGTTCTGTAAATAATCCTGCCTGCTGCAGCCTTCTACCACCAGCCGTCTTCGTCGTCCAGGTCTACCGGCGGATGCGCAACGTTGACTGCTTCCTCGCTCATGTCGGTAACATTACCCCAGTCCCAGTCTGTACGGTCTGCCATGTTCTGTACCTTCGGGTTGCGCAGACATGTGTGCTTGCAGGAACCTACGGTGCACGCCTGACAGATCGGATCGTCCGGATCGTGTACGATCGGCATGTAATCGATTCCTGTGGAAATGATAGTACCTGCATCGGTTTTGAGCCCTCTCTGGACTCTTCTGTTGCCCTCAATGATCATGAATTTAACCTCCTGAAAGATTTGCAGAAATGATACGCAGACCCGTTCCCTCTCCCGGACGAAGCTGCGATTGCCCGGTCCCGCCGCGGACGCCCCGCATCGGGTCTCCTTCTACAACGATTAAACCACCATTTTGAACATATGTCAACAACTCAGGAAAAATTTCCGTAAATATTACAAAAAGCATCTTTCTGACGAACCATCCGGTTTTCCGGCCTTCCGGCCCCCTACAGAAGCTTCCGGATCAGATTGTAATACTGCAGTCCGTCCTTCTGTCCGAACTGGCGGATAATCTCCCTGTAAATCAACTGCTTCGGCTTCTCGTCCTCCATATGCTTCACGGCAGTGGAGGCGATGCTCCCGCAGATTTCAGAGCTTACATCTGCCGCAGAAAGAGCCCGGATAATCTGATTGGACTTCTGCGTGTGAAGGTCCGCAGATCCGGAATCCTTTGCTTTGCTCTTTTTCTTTCCCTCTGCAGCAGGGGCAGCCGCCCCTGAAGAGGAATCCTCACAGCGGATGCACGCCTGACGACAGACATTGAAATCGCCCATCTGCTTCCAGAAATCGATGACTCCGTCAAAGCCTGTATCCTTGCTTATGATCACATAGGAATCCCCGGCGCCGTACCGCGCAATCAGATAGCCCAGATATGACACCAGATGCATGTCCAGAGACTGCTTTCCGGCCGGCACCTTGATGATTCTCAGATTTGCCGCAAGCCCCGCCAGGGCATCCAGACTGATCTTTGCTGCATTGACCGTATAAAAAATATAGATGATGTCGTCAAGAGAACCGGGCTGTATGGCGGACAGCCCCTCCTCCCGGACATTCTCGTAATCGATCAGATAATGTACATTCATAAATGCTCCCTGTCTTTCTCTCCATTTGATAAAAATTCCGTCAGAAGCATCCGGCCCTCAGACACTATTCGGCATCGTGTCTGCTGTGCAGTTTAAACTCCTTCTGCTGCTGAACCTTTCGGAGTCTGATCTGTTCCAGCTTCTCCCGGTACTCCTTCTGCCACCGGTTGTGCTCTTCAATGACTCTGGCAATGGTGCCGGAGGACATTCTTCCGCTTTCTCCGCTCTCCCGTTTCCGCTGTCCCATATCATTTCTGATCCGTTCCTGAAGCTCAGGGTTTTCCATCTGAATAATCTTTTCAAAGGAATCCGGAAAAAGGAATACCTTTTCCTCCCCCTGTGCAAAAGTAATGCCCATGCGTTTTCCCTCGCAGGAAGTAATAATTCCGCTTCCAAAGCTTCTGTGAATGATCTTCTCTCCTATTAAACTGTCGGTCTTCATTTTTCCATCCTAATTCGTTCTGCAAGAAAAAAGATCTTATCACCTGCAAAGAACCCCCAGTGTGATAAGACCCAAATTTCCATAACTACCCATTGGACACTCAGTCCAAAGGTATTTTATCATTTTCGCCCGTAAATTTTCAACAGTGAACTGAAAATTTTCCCGCTGCTGCGCTATGCCTCCATGGCCTTCCGCAGGTCAGGATAAATGCTTTCGCACAGCTTCAGCCCCAGAGTCATCAGTTCAAAAATTTCATTTTCCGGCGCGGTCATATTCACCAGGATGTCGGCGGCCAGATCCACCTCGTTGTCCGGATTCAGGCAGGCCTTGAACCACCGCATGCGGCCGTTGGCCTCATTGAGCACCTGCAGCACCGGAAGGGACGCCTCCGGCACCCGGCACAGCCCCATGATCCGGATCTGAACCTGACGGCTGGAAGGATCGTCCTCATCCGTAATAATCAGAACCATCACATCCTCCGGCACCCCCGGAACTCCTCTGGTGAGCCGGATGGCCTCACCCATTCTGCCTGCAACGCTGACAGGCAGATTCTGTCTGTCAAAAAATCTTACCATTTTTTCAATAATCGGTCCCATTGTCTCTTTTTCCACACCTTTCTTGTACTATAATAACTGATTCGCTGAAATCCCTGAATCATAACTCAGGAAATAAATCCATAAAAACTCCGGCCGCTCCGCAGGCCTCCTTACAGCTTCAGATTTCTGACGGTCTCCTGCAGATTGCGCAGCTCATCCGTATACCGGGTGCTGCGCATATGAGGAAAGGCACGGATCAGACGGCGATGACTCCGTCTGCGGGGTGCCCGCAGCCTTTCCAGCTTTTCCTTCAGCTCCGCCATTTCCTTTTCCCGGATCTGGCGCTGCTGCTGAAGCTCCATTTCTCTCGCCTGCCGCATCTGCTGAAGCCCTGTTTTTATCTCGTCTGTGCGTTCCTCCAGCTGTTCCTTCTTCTCTGCAAGATCCTCCTTAA
>JBJFFZ010000139.1:17884-30001 GCA_051892195.1 Anaerovoracaceae bacterium | reverse complement strand
CTGGACGAATACCGCCAGAATATCGAAAAGGATAAGGCCCTGGAGCGCCGGTTCCAGAAGATCGTGGTAGACCAGCCGACGGTGGAGGATACCATTTCCATTTTAAGAGGTCTGAAGCAGCGGTTTGAAATCCATCACGGCGTCCGGATTACCGACAATGCCCTGATTGCCTGCGCCACTCTGTCGGACCGGTATATCAGCGACCGTTTTCTTCCGGATAAGGCCATCGACCTGATGGACGAGGCAGCATCTCTGATCCGTACGGAGATCGATTCCATGCCTGCAGAGCTGGACGAGATCTCCCGTAAGATCATGCAGCTGGAAATCGAAAAGCAGGCCCTGAGCAAGGAGGACGATGCAGCCTCCCAGGCAAGGCTTGCAAACATTGAAAAAGAGCTGTCCGATCTGAAGGAAAAGAACGATGTCATGCGGGCCCAGTGGGAAAAAGAAAAGCGTGAAATCGGCGCAGGAAAGCAGATCAAGCAGGACATCGAGGATGTAAAGCACAAGATCGAAGAAGCGAAGCGGGTTTCTGATTATGAAACTGCAGCCCGTCTGGAATACGGGGAGCTGCCTCAGCTGGAGGCGCAGCTGGCCCAGGCAAAGGAACACAGTGCCGATACGGAAGGCCGCCTCTTAAAGGAAGAGGTGGATGAGCCGGAGATCGCAGAGGTTGTATCCAAGTGGACCGGGATTCCGGTGGCAAAGCTGGTAGAGGCAGAACGGGAAAAGCTGCTCCATCTGCCGGAAGAGCTGCACCGCAGAGTCATCGGTCAGGATGAGGCGGTGGAAGCTGTTTCCGAAGCCGTTATCAGGGCCCGTGCAGGTCTGAAGGACCTCAACCGGCCGATCGGCTCCTTTATCTTTATGGGGCCTACGGGCGTAGGTAAGACAGAGCTTGCAAAGGCACTGTCTGTAGCCCTGTTTGACAGTGAAAAGAACATGGTCCGTATCGATATGTCCGAATACATGGAAAAGTACTCCGTTTCCAGACTCATCGGAGCACCTCCGGGATATGTGGGTTATGATGAAGGCGGTCAGCTGACGGAAGCCGTAAGACGCCATCCGTACAGCGTAATCCTCTTCGACGAAATCGAAAAAGCCCATCCGGATGTCTTCAACATCCTGCTGCAGCTGCTGGATGACGGCAGACTGACCGACAATCAGGGCCGGACCGTGGACTTCAAGAACACCATCGTCATTATGACCTCCAACATCGGAAGCTCCTATCTGACGGAAAACATCCATCAGGATGCCACCATCGATGCCGATGTGAAGGAGCGGGTCATCGAAGAGCTGAAGAAGAATTTCCGACCGGAATTTATCAACCGTATTGATGATATTGTGGTATTTTCACCGCTGACCGAGTCTCAGATCTTTAAGATCATCGATCTGAGCATGGATGCCCTTGCAAAGCGCCTTTCTGAGCGCAGCATGACGGTGGAGATCACCGACCGGGCAAGGTCCGTTGTAGCAAAGGACGCCTACGATCCTCACTACGGCGCAAGACCGGTGAAACGGTATATCCAGAAATACATCGAAACAGAAATCGCCTCCATGATTATCCGGGGCACTGCAAAGGACGGAGACCATATTGTCATCGATGCAGATGAAAGCGGTCTGACCTTCCGCAGCGAATAAGTTGAAGAAACAGAAAAAAACAAAGCATGATAAAATATTAATAGTAGAATAACATTTTAATAAATTAATGAAAAAACAGGATGGGACAGAGAATGGAACATCCTGTTTTTTATTGAAAACAACAGCCGACCCACGGGTCAGAAAATTCTGTTTTTTGTAAGGATACAGTTGACATTTTACGGCGGGACAGTTATGATGGATGAGAAATCTGACCCGCGGGTCAGTTCTTTTATTGGAAGCAATTTTTTACATTAGAGATTTTTATAGGAAAAGAAAGGAGTATTCTGTGAGAAAGAAAATGGATGAATTACAGATGGAGGCAGGGGTTCCGGAAACGGAGCAGGCTTTGGCATCTGCAGATACGGAAGAGATTCTTAAGATGAGGGATCAGGCGGCAGCAGCGGATGGACAGGCTGCGGAGCAGATGATTTCTGATCTGGAGGAAGGCATGGAAGCTGCAAAAGCAGAAATTCCGAAGCGGGGTATCGGCTCAAAGATATTTATTATTCTTATGGCAGTTCTCGTGGTTCTGGGGATTGTCCGTGCTGTTCAGCTTCAGAACAAGCCTGTGGAAGAAGAGGAGATGGTCCTCACCAATGTACAGGTTCAGGATGTTGTTTTAGGCTCTGTAGAGCTGACGACGCCTCTTTCCGGAAGAATTCAGGCCAAGGATACGGTCAACGTGGTTCCTATGGCATCCGGCGAGGTAAAGCAGGTCATGGTGGAAGTAGGGGATACGGTTTCTGCAGGGCAGACGTTGTTTACCATCGACAGTACCTCAGCAAATATCGGACTTGAGCAGGCGCAGTTGAATGTAAAAAATTATCAGGAATCTCTGAAGCTTGTGGAAACCAATCTGGAGCGCACGAGAGCTCTTTATGATGCAGGGGCAGCGGCAAAGTCAGATCTGGAAACACTGGAAAACCAGTATGAGAACACAAAGATTGCTTTGCGCAACGCGGAGCTTGCGGTTCAGAATGCCACACAGGGGCTTTCGTACTACACGGTAACGGCTCCGTCCGGAGGCTATGTTACTGCAGTGAATGTTGTGGCAGGAGGTCTCGCCAGTCAGGCAGGGGCTGCAGTAGTGATTTCGGATACTTCCAGCCTGGAGCTTTCTGCAGGTCTTTCTGAATACCTGATCAGCAGCGTTCATGTGGGAGATACGGTAAATGTAAATATCGAGTCTGCTTCCAGCGAGCCGTTTACCGGAACCATCACAAAGATTTCCGAGGCTCCGACCCAGGGAACCTATACATATCCGATTACGGTAAAGGTTGATGATCCAAAGGGACTGATCAAGGCGGGGATGTTTGCGGAGGTCCGGCTGATTTCTGCAAGAAAGGAAAATGTTGTGGCAGTTCCTTCGGATGCGGTGATCACGAGCTCCGGAGAAAAAAAGGTGGTTATTCTCAATGACGACGGAGAAACAGTTTCTCTGAAAAATGTTACAGTGGGCGTTGACAACGGTACCATGGCAGAGATCACAGAAGGTCTGAGCACCGGAGAAAAGCTGGTGGTTAAGGGGCAGACCTATGTGAAGGATGGGGAAAAAGTCAACGTTGTAAAGTAGGATATTGAGGAAGCAGAGGTTTAATATCAGATGATTTCAAAAATAGCGGTAAAAAGGCCGGTCACCATGATCATGGTGCTGATAGCGGTGATTCTGCTTGGCGCTGTATCCATGGTGGGTATGCCTCAGGCACTGACGCCTGATATTGATTATCCTTATGCGGTGGCGGTTGTCACCTATCCGGGGGCAGGTCCGGAGGAAGTGGAGCAGATGGTGACGGAGCCTCTGGAGGGGGCTTTGGCATCGGTGGAAGGTGTGAAGAACATCATGTCCGTCTCCTCTGAAAACGTGGCGATGGTTATGATCGAGTTTGACATGGGAACCGATCTGAATTTTGCAACGCTGGATATGAGAGAAAAGATCTCCATGGCCCAGATGGGTATGCCGGACGATGTGGGGTCGCCGACCATTATGAAGGCAAATATGGACTCCATGCCGGTAATGCAGCTGTTTATTTCTTCCGATATGGAGATTTCAGAGCTGGGAAGCTTTGTGGAAGACAACATTACTTCGCGGTTTGAGCGCATTTCCGGAGTGGCTCAGGTAAGCACGCTGGGAGCTACAGAGGATGAGATTCAGATCAAGTTTGATCAGGATAAGCTGCAGGGGTACGGACTGACCATGGACACTGTCAGCAGCATTCTGTCTGCTGAAAACATCAGCTATCCAAGCGGAAGCATTTCCAACGGAAACACGGATATTACAGTAAAAACCTTCGGGGAATTCCAGGATATCAGTGACATTCGTGAAATCCCTCTGACCCTGGGGGACGGCAGTGTGGTTACGCTGAACGATGTGGCGGATATTCAGTCTGCCCAGTCCGATGCGGAATCCATTACGCGGATGGACGGCCAGCAGGCGGTAGGTCTGTTTATTTCAAAGTCCTCCGGAGCAAATATTGTAGGTCTTTCCGATGATGTTCAGAAGGAAATCGAATCCATTCAGAAAAAATACGGCAATCAGATCAATATCCAGATCGGTTTTGACCAGGCGGACTTCGTAAGACAGGCCATCAGCTCTGTAGGAAAGACGGCGGTGGAAGGCGCCATCCTGGCGGTCATCGTAATCTTCCTGTTCCTGAGAAACACACGGTCCACCCTTGTAATCGGGATTTCTATTCCGGCCTCTGTCCTTGCGACCTTCTGTGTCATGAAGGTTCTTGGCATGTCCCTGAACATGATTACGCTGGGAGCATTGACTCTGGCCATCGGTATGCTGGTGGACAACTCGGTGGTTGTTCTGGAAAATGTATTCCGACGAAACAAACAGGGCCTGAACGCAGAGCAGGCTGCAATTCAGGGAAGCTCTGAGGTAGGGCTTGCGGTTATGGCATCCACTCTGACCAGTGTGGTTGTATATCTGCCGATTGCTCTTTCCGGCGGTATGGCCGGCATGATGTTCAAGGACTTTTCCATTACCATCATCGCTGCTTTGTTCTGCTCTCTTCTGGTGGCCCTTACCGTGGTGCCGATGCTGTGCTCCAGGCTGCTGGACGGAAGTGTAAGCGAGGACTACATACGGATCGGACCTTTCTTTCACCGGTATCGGATTGTAAGTCTGTTTACCCGGCTGATCGACTGGCTGATTGCAGGCTATGGTCATCTGATCCGCGGTGCCCTGAAGAGAAGAAAGAGGGTACTTCTTCTGTTTATCATTGTTTTTGTTGCGTCCATCAGCCTTGTGAGCATGGTAGGCTGGGAACTGATTCCTGAAATGGATGAAGGTTCCTTCTCGGTTACTGTGGAAATGCCGGAAGGAACCAGCCTGGAGGAACAGGACGCCTATATCCGTCCGCTGGAAGAGTATGCCATGAATATTCCGGAGCTTGACCATATTACCCTGAACGTAGGGGGCAGCACCGGCATCAGCATGGGAGGCGGCAACAGCATCAGTGTGATTCTGAAGGACGATCATGAACGGAGCACAAAGGAAGTCATGAATGAAATGAAGGATCACTTTAAGGATCTGGCGGGAGCAGATGTGAGCTTTGCCTTATCCAGCTCCATGGGTATGTCCATGGAAACCTATGATCTGACTCTGGATGTCAGAGGGGCTGATATGGATCTTGTTTCCGCAAACACCGTCCGTCTTGCCAATGAGATCCGGGGACTAGACTGTGTTTCCGAGGTTTCCACTGACGTGGAGGATGGTTCACCGGAGGTAAAGGTGATTCTGAACAGAAGCACTGCCTCTCATTACGGTCTCACCACCTATCAGGTGGCGACCGCCCTGAAGAACGCTCTGGACGGAAGCACTTCCACAACTCTGAAGGTTGGGGGAGAGGAAATCGATATCAAGCTGTCTTTGGATGACAAATATGCAACTTCCGTGGAAGACATGAAGGCCGTGGTTGTTTCTTCGCCGCGGGGCAATGTTCCGGTGGGACAGATCGCCACGCTGCAGTATGACAACGCGCCGGTTTCCATCCAGAGACAGAACCAGGAAATGCAGAATGCAGTCAACATCAATTTTAAGGAGAGTATCGATTCTCAGGATGCGGTAAAGCAGGTAACGGCTCTGACCGACGGGTTCCTGTTTGACGAAGGCGTATCCATTGCACAGGACGGTATGCAGGAACAGATGATGGAGGCCTTTGGCGATCTTCTCCTGGCCCTGGTCATTTCACTTGCACTGGTTTATATCGTTCTTGCATCCCAGTTTGAGTCTGCAATCCTTCCGGCAATGGTCATGATGTCCATACCGTTTGCCATGTCCGGTGCGTTCCTGGGACTGTTCCTCACCGGAAAGTCCCTGTCCATGACTTCCTTTATCGGTCTGATTATGCTGGTGGGCATCGTTGTAAACAATGCCATCCTGCTGGTTGAGTTCATCAATCAGAACAAGCAGACCATGAGAAGGGACGATGCCATTGCGGAGGCCGGGAAAGTCCGTATGCGTCCGATTCTTATGACAACGCTGACAACCGTGTTCGGTATGGTGCCTATGGCACTGGGCATCGGCGAAGGAATGGAAATGATGGCGCCGATGGGCATATCCATTATCGGAGGCCTGATCATGTCCACCATTGTAACCCTGTTCCTGATTCCGATTCTGTATTCGATCGTGGATGATATGGAGACAAAGAACCGGAAGAGAAAGGAAGCAAAGAAGAAGGTAAAGCTGTATCAGGAGGCCCTGTGGCTTGCGAAGGAGGCCGGAAAGCGTGACAGAAGACAGTCGAAGAGAGAAGCGAAACAGAATTCTTGATGAGGCCGGAAAGCTCTTTGTCCGGGACGGCATCGATGCAACGAAAATCATCGATATCGCCCGGGCTTCCGGGGTTGCCAAGGGAACGGTCTACGAATACTTTGACAGCAAGGATGAAATTGTCATCGAGTGGATCCGGAGCATCGTTGAGGATTCACGGAAGTCTCTTCAGGGGCTTTTTGATGAAGAGCTGCCCACAAGGCGGCGGCTGGAAATCTTTATGGAGCATATGCTGGAGCAGAGCAGCAGAATCAGAGTGACGGCAAAGATCCTTATGGATACAAGGTGTACAGAAAGGCTCAGTAAAATCCCTCTGGCAACCTTGTCAGCGGACAGTCAGAATGTGAACGATATCGTGGAGGATAAGCTCATCTCCTTTGTTTTCAACAGCATTCGGTTTGAGATAAGGTTTATAAAGGAAATCCTTCAGAAAGGAATCGAGAATGGAGAACTGAAATCAGGTCTCAACATCGATTTTGTATCCTATATGATTATGAGCAGTATTCCATTTTTAAGCATTGGAAAGAACAGCGTTGTTCCGGAAGATGCTCTCGCACTGCTGGCGGAAAAGATGGGATTTGAAACGTTTGACTGGGAAAGCAGGGATCTCTGCGGACTGATTCTTGACGGAATCGGGGCGTAGACATGCAGCATCATCGAATCAATCACCAGATTATAACATAGGCGGGCGCCCCGGGCGCCCGGAAACACAGACGTAAGAGGCGGCCGCAGGATGCGGCCGCCTCTTACACTTGGGATATTCAAATAGTTCAGTTTTGCATTTTAGTATTTTGAATCCACATCATCCGGAAGGTATTCATCCGTTACGGTTTTGCGTGACTGGAATTCCGGAGGATTATCCGTCTTTTCGTAAGAATCTGCAGAGGCTGCTTTTTTTCTCTCAGCAACCGGTGCCGGTGCGGCAGCAGGTTCCGATGACTGGGCATACGCCTCCGGACGGATCACGGTCTTTGGCTTTTCAAAGACTGCGGCAGGCGGTTCTTCATTGATATGGGCTTCCGGCACATAGGTGTGAATCACCGGCTTTTTTTCTTCTGTTCTGGAATGGATGCCTTTATCAAAACGGCTTGTGGCCGTCAGCGTATCTGCTGTGAGGGTTGCATTTTTATCGATCTGGAAGTTGGAGAGCAGCTCTCTGAGGATCTGTCCCTGCGCAGCCAGTTCTTCACTGGATGCGGCGCTTGTTTCAGCAGCTGAGGAAACTCTCTGGGTAACGGTGGAAATCTGTTCGATTCCTTCACCTACCAGTGTAATGGCAGAAGCCTGCTCTGCAGCAGCATGGGAGATTTTTTTGATAAGCCCCATGAGAATGATGGACTGCTCTGTAACTGCTGTAAGAGACTGGGCTGTTCTGTCTGCGATCTGTGTTCCGTTCTGTACTGCCTGAAGGGAGGAGCCGATAAGGGCGTTTGTTTCCTGTGCAGCTTCTGCACTTTTATTTGCAAGGTTTCTGACTTCATCTGCAACAACGGCAAATCCCTTTCCTGCAGAGCCGGCCCGGGCTGCCTCAACAGCGGCGTTGAGAGCCAGAATGTTTGTCTGGAATGCGATATCTTCAATGGTCTTTATGATCTTGCTGATGGCGTCGGAAGAGCTGCTGATATCGTTCATGGCTGTAACCATGTTCCGCATCTCCTGATTGCTGATTTCCATTTCCTCTCCGGCTTTTTCTGCAGCCTTCTGAGCGTTTTCCGCATGGAGCGCAGTTTCCTGAATGTGATGTGTAATCTCGCCGATTTTGTCGGACAGCTGTTCGATGGACTGGGCCTGCTCTGCGCTTCCCTGGCTGAAGTCCTGTGCGTTGTCTGACATCTGCTCTGCACCCTGGGCGATGCTGTCGGAACAGTGTTCCACCTCCGCAAGGGTTCCGTTCAGTGATCTGGAAAGCATGTCAAAGCCGTTGCGGATCTTTGCAAAATCTCCGTCATATTTCTGCTTTAATTTGAACATGAGATTTCCGGAAGCGATCTCATCCAGAGTATCAGCAATTTCGGTAATATACGCTTCGTATTCGTTGAGCTGCTGAAGGGTTTTATTGATGCTGCCGGAGGCTGCGCCGAACTCGTTTTCAGAGGAATAACGGATGGTCTGTCTGAGATCCCCCCGGGCGATGGCAGAAGCCACAGATTCCAGCTCCCTGAGAGGAGAGACAATCTCTCTCTTCAAACGAAGAACAAACATGGCGGCTCCGCCTGCCAGCAGAAGTCCTGCAATCACCATAAGAACAGCAGAACCGAAAAATATGGATGAAGGATCAGCAGAACCGCTGATGCGTTTCATACAGATAAGTGAGAGAATGATCAGAATAAGCGGGGAACCCACAGCTCCTCCGATCAGAATTGTAAATTTTTTGCTGATTTTCATAGGAATATTAATCCTCCATTTCTCATGATCTCCGGATAATCTCTCTTTGCGCTTGAAAAAAGCATACAAATGGGATAAAATCGCCTTACTATTACTAAGTCGACAATTTGAAGGGAATCATAATGGAAAACATACAATTTAATATGCTGAATATTTCAGATGAAGTACTCAGAGCACTTGACGAAATGGGTTTTACAGAGGCTACACCGATTCAGAGTCAGGCAATTCCTGCCGTTATGACGGGAAGGGATGTAATCGGTCAGGCTCAGACAGGAACCGGAAAGACGTGTGCTTACGGAATTCCGGCCATAGAGATGTGTGACCGACAGGCCCGTTCGGCTCAGGTGCTCGTTTTATGTCCCACAAGAGAGCTTGCCATGCAGGTGGCAGAGGAGCTCAGAAAGGTTGCAAAATACACGCCGGGGGTCAGAATCCTTGCTATTTACGGGGGCCAGCACATGGAAACGCAGATCAGCGCCCTGAAAAAAAAGCCCCAGATTATTATCGGAACCCCGGGGCGTATTATGGATCACATGCGGAGGAAAACCATCCGTCTCAATGACCTGAAAATGCTCGTTCTCGATGAAGCCGATGAAATGCTCAATATGGGCTTTCGGGAGGACATCGATACCATTTTAGAAGAGGTGCCGGAGGACAGGCAGATGATGCTGTTTTCTGCAACCATGCCTCCGGAGATTCTCATGATCACCCAGCGCTATCAGAAGGATCCCATTCATGTGCATATTGCACACAAGGAACTGACGGTGGAGGCCATCGATCAGTATTATATAGAGGTAAGAGAAGCGTCCAAGGTGGAACTGCTGTGCCGTCTCATCGATGTGAACAACTTTACTCTGTCTCTTGTGTTCTGCAATACAAAGCGCAGAGTGGATGAGGTCACCTCCCGCCTTCAGGACCGGGGTTATGCGGCGGATGCCCTTCACGGAGATATGAAACAGAATGAACGGGACCGGGTAATGAAAAAATTCCGTCACGGCATCACACAGATTCTGGTTGCAACCGATGTAGCGGCCAGAGGCATCGATGTCAGCGGCGTCGAGGCAGTTTTCAACTACGATCTGCCGGATGATCCCGAGCAGTACGTTCACCGGATCGGAAGAACCGGCCGTGCCGGAAACAAGGGAAAGTCCTATTCCTTTGTGTTTGGAAGGGACAATATCAAGCTCCGGGAGATCATGCGCTATACAAAGTCCCGGATCGAAAAGGCAAAGCCTCCTGCCATTGAAGATGTGGAGGCCATCCGCACTGCGGCAGCCGCCGACAGGGTAAGGAAGCTTGCGGAAGAAGGAGAAGGGGAAAAGTATCTTTCTGTCATTCACCGCATTATCCGGGATGCAGATGCGGAAGGGGTGTATCTGACACCGGAGGATGTTGCGGCAGCCCTGTTCCGCCTTGCTTTCAGCGAGCTTGAGGAAAAGGACTACGAGCGGATGGATTTTGATGATGAGGAATTTGAGTATTCACGGCTTGATATGGTTCGCCTGTTTATTAATGCCGGCCGCCTGGACGGCCTGAAAGAGGCCCACATTGTGAAGGGAATCGCTTCCAGATCCTCTCTCAGCGGCAAAATGATCGGATCCATCGAGATGCACAGAAACTTCTCCTTTGTAGATATTCCAAGAGCCCATGTAGAGGAAGTTATGGAAGCCATGCAGGGGTTCACCCACGCAGGAAGAGGAATTTCCTTTGAGGTCGCCTCAAAGAAGAAGCGGGGCGGAAGCAAGGGAGCAAAAAAGCAGAAGCCTGCTTCTGCAAGAAAGCGCAGCGCAGAACCGGAACGTCCGAAGAAGGAATACAGCTTCCGGGGAAAAAGCGGCCGTTCCTCCCGCAGCCGCCGCCGCGGCAGATAGGGGGCGCAGAGCGCCCGCAGCCCGGAGGGGATTCTGAAATTTCTGCACAGGATTTACGGGTCGTATTTACAGATATTATAATGTAATGAACATGAAAGCAGGGGAAGTGTTTCTGATGGGAGCATTTCCCTGTTTTTATTCTTTTGGCTATATTGACAACCCAATGTTGAACAATTATAATAGGTGCAATGAAAAAATTGTATTCATTTTTGAGTTTGCATACGATTTTTCTTCGGAGGATTCCGGAGGAACAACAGGAGTGAAGTCAGCTGATGATTATCATCGGGAGGTAGATACTATGGAATATGAAAAGCAGATCGGTCAGGCAAGGCCTGAACTTCAGAAGCCCGGACTGTACGACCCGGCATATGAGCACGATAACTGCGGAATCGGAGCCATTGTCAACATCAAAGGGATCAAAACCCATAAGACGGTCACAGATGCTCTTACTATTGTAGAACGTCTGGAGCACCGGGCAGGAAAAGACGCCCTGGGTGAAACCGGGGACGGTGTGGGAATTCTCCTTCAGATTCCTCACCGCTTTTTTATAAACAAGGTGAAGGAACTGGAACTGCCGGCGGACGGCAGCTTCGGTGTGGGAATGTTTTTCTTCCCGGATGACGAGATGAAGCGCAACCAGGCCAAGAAGCTTTTTGAAGTGGTTCTCCAGAAGGAAGGTCTGAAGTTTCTGGGGTGGCGCGAGGTTCCTGTGGTGGACGGAGTCCTCGGAAAGACGGCTCTGGACTGCAAGCCGTCCATCTATCAGGCATTCGTAAAGAGACCCCGCAATGTAAAGGCCGGCATCGAATTTGACCGGAAGCTTTATGTTGCCCGCAGAGTCTTTGAGAAGGCAAACAACAATACCTACGTGTGTTCTCTTTCCAGCAGGACCATCGTCTATAAAGGGATGTTCATGGTGAAGCAGCTTCGGGGCTTCTATCTGGATCTTCAGGATGAGGAGTTTACATCGGCCATCGCTCTGGTTCATTCCAGATTCTCCACAAATACCTTCCCTTCCTGGGAGCGGGCCCATCCGAACCGCCTGATCGTGCACAACGGCGAAATCAATACCATCCGGGGAAATGTCAACAAGATGAACTCCAGAGAAGAGACCATGCAGGGGGATGTTTTCGGAGAGGATATCTACAAGGTTCTGCCGGCAGTGGATCACTGGGCATCGGACTCCGCCATGCTTGACAATACGCTGGAATTTCTCATGATGATGGGAATGGATCTTCCGAAGGCTCTGATGATCTGCATTCCGGAGCCATGGGCCAACGACCGGAACATGGATCAGCGCAAGCGGGACTTCTACCAGTACGAAGCAACCCTCATGGAACCGTGGGACGGACCGGCTTCCATCCTGTTCAGCGATGGGGATGTGATGGGGGCTGTTCTTGACAGAAACGGTCTGCGCCCTTCCCGTTATTATGTCACAAA
>JBJFFZ010000139.1:0-17784 GCA_051892195.1 Anaerovoracaceae bacterium | reverse complement strand
TGGGGGCTGTTCTTGACAGAAACGGTCTGCGCCCTTCCCGTTATTATGTCACAAAAGACGGTTATCTGATTTTATCCTCTGAGGTAGGAGTTTTTGACATCGATCCGTCTGAAATCCTTCTGAAGGACCGGCTGCGCCCGGGCAAGATGCTTCTGGTGGATACCAGAAAGGGCGAAATCATTGACGATAATGACCTGAAGATGCAGTATGCCATGGAGCATCCGTATGGAGAATGGCTGGAGGACAACCTGACACATCTGGGGGATATCCGCATTCCAAACAAGGCAGATATCAAGTACTCCGAAGAAGAACTTCAGAGACTGCAGCAGGTGTTCGGGTATTCGTACGAGGATGTGTTCTGGTATCTGAAGAACACGGCCATCAACGGCGAGGAGCCTATTGTGGCCATGGGAAATGATACACCGCTGTCCTTCCTGTCAGAAACGGATCCGCCGCTTTTCAGCTACTTTAAGCAGCTGTTTGCCCAGGTGACAAATCCGCCGATTGATGCCATCCGGGAAGAAATCGTAACCTCAACCCATGTATATCTCGGTGCCTCCGGCAACCTGCTGAAGGATTCGCCGGAAAGCTGCAAGTCCATTCGTGTCCGCAACCCGATTCTCACCAATACGGATATGCTCAAGCTGAAGCATATGAAGGTGGAAGGCTACAAGGTGCGGGTGATCCCGATTACATATTATAAGGATACCTCTTTGGAGGATGCTCTGGAGAATATTTTCCTTCTGACGGACCGGGCCATCCGGGACGGTGCAAATATCCTGATCCTTTCCGACCGCGAGGTGGACGAATACCACGTTCCGGTTCCGTCCCTTCTTGCAGTGTCTGCTGTGCAGCAGCATCTGGTGCGGACCAAGAACCGGACCCAGCTGTCGCTGATTCTGGAAAGCGGAGAGCCGAGAGAGGTGCATCATTTTGCAACCCTTCTGGGCTATGGCGCCAGTGCGGTCAATCCGTATCTTGCACTGGATTCCATCAAGAGCATGATCGACAACAATATTCTGGATAAAGAGTATTATCCTGCCTCTGAGGACTACTGCAACGGCATACTGGCAGGGATTCTGAAGATCGCTTCCAAGATGGGCATCTCCACAATCCAGTCCTACATGGGTGCCCAGATTTTTGAGGCAGTGGGCATCAGCAGAAGCGTCATCGACAAATACTTTACCAATACAGTATCGCCTATTGGGGGGATCTGTCTGGAAGATATCGAAAAGGACGTGCTGAAAAGGCACGAAAAGGCCTTTGACCCGCTGGGTCTGAAGAGCGACCTGTCCCTGGACAGCATCGGATATCACAAGTCCGTAGGCGGCAAGGAGCAGCATTTATACAATCCTGCCACCATTCACAAGTTCCAGGAAGCAGTAAGAAATGACGATTACAGACAGTTCAAGGAATATACGCACATGATCGATGAGGAGCTGGGGGCATCCCATATCCGCAGCCTCATGGAGTTTGACTATAAGCAGAAGGAGATTCCTCTCAGTGAGGTGGAAAGCGCAGCTTCCATCGTAAAGCGTTTTAAAGTGGGCGCCATGTCCTATGGAGCCTTGTCTTTAGAGGCTCATGAAACCCTGGCCATCGCCATGAATGAGCTGGGGGCAAAGTCCAATACCGGTGAAGGCGGAGAGCATGTGGAACGCTTCCGCATCGGAGCGGACGGAAAGAACAGAAACAGTGCCATCAAGCAGGTGGCATCCGCAAGATTTGGTGTTACATCCGAGTATCTGGTCAGCGCAAAGGAGATCCAGATCAAGATGGCCCAGGGGGCAAAGCCTGGAGAAGGCGGCCATCTTCCGGGAAACAAAGTGTATCCTGCCATTGCGGCCACCAGATTTTCCACACCGGGCGTAGGGCTCATCTCTCCGCCGCCTCACCATGATATTTATTCCATTGAAGACCTGGCCCAGCTCATATACGATCTGAAGTCCGCCAATTCATCTGCGGCCATTAACGTGAAGCTGGTTTCCGAGGCAGGTGTGGGAACCATCGCTGCCGGCGTGGCCAAGGCAGGGGCAGAGGTGATCCTCATTTCCGGCTTTGACGGAGGCACCGGCGCAGCGCCTATGAACTCCGTTGCAGGTGCGGGACTTCCATGGGAGCTGGGGCTTGCAGAGGCCCATCAGACCCTGATTATGAACGGCCTGAGAAGCAGAGTAAAGCTGGAGACGGACGGAAAGCTTATGACCGGCCGGGATGTGGCCATTGCAGCTCTCCTAGGAGCAGAAGAATTCGGATTTGCCACACTTCCGATGGTTTCCATGGGATGTGTTATGATGCGTGTATGCAACCGGGACAGCTGTCCGGTAGGGGTTGCCACGCAGAATCCGGAGCTTCGCAAGCGCTTCCGCGGAAAGCCGGAGCATGTGAAAAACTGCATGCTGTTTATCGCTGAAGAATTGAGAGAATATATGGCAAAGCTGGGCTTCCGCACCGTAGAGGAAATGGTGGGAAGAACCGATATGCTCCGCGTTGACAGGAGCAGGCTCACAGGCAAGGCAAGATATGCAGAGCTGGAGTCTCTGCTGGAAAACCCGTTTACCGGGGAGGATGTTAAGAAAACATACAGAAAAGAAGAAGGCTTTGACTTTAAGATCAGCACAACAAAGGACGAGACGGTTCTTTACAGGGCATTAAAGGAACATCTGGATAACAGGGAGCCGGCGGAGCTGAGTCTGCACGTTGACAATATGGACCGGGCCTTCGGAACCGTATTCGGCTCAAGGATCACAAAGCTTTATGGAAATACCCTGGAAGACGATACCTATCATATTACCTGCGAGGGTACCGGCGGTCAGAGCTTCGGCGCGTTTATTCCGAAGGGTCTGACATTAGAGCTTTGCGGAGACAGTAACGATTACATCGGAAAGGGACTCAGCGGCGGAACCATCATCGTTTATCCGCCGAAGAACGCGAGCTTCCGGGCAGAAGACAATATTATCATCGGCAATGTGGCCCTTTACGGAGCAACCAGCGGGAAGCTCTTTGTCAACGGCGTTGCGGGAGAACGGTTCTGTGTCCGCAATTCCGGCGCAACTGCTGTGGTGGAAGGCGTGGGAAACCACGGAATCGAATATATGACCGGAGGAAGAGTTGTCATCCTGGGTCCGGTGGGAGAAAATCTCGCTGCAGGTATGTCCGGCGGCATCGCCTATGTCCTGGACGAGGAAAACGATGTTTACCGGAAGCTGAACCGCAATATGGTCTCTCTGGAAAAAGTGGAGCGCAATACGGATGTTGCAGAGCTGAAGGGTCTGATTGAAGAGCATGTGAGACTTACCGGCTCTGAGAAGGGCAGACGGATTCTCAGAAGCTTTGAGGATTATCTGCCGAAGTTCAAAAAGATTATGCCGCATGATTACAGAAGAATGCTGGATCTTGTAACAAAGTACGAACAGAAGGGTCTCAGCAGTGAGCAGGCCATTGAAAGTGCGTTTTATGAATATGAAGGGGGTGCTCACTAATGGGTAAGAATCTTGGATTCCTTGAATATGAAAGAAAAACTTCCCAGGCGGAGGAGCCGCTGGAGCGTATCCGGCATTACAACGAATTTCATCTGTACCTTTCCAACGAGGAGCAGTCGGAGCAGGCGGCCCGCTGCATGGACTGCGGGGTACCGTACTGTCAGTCCGGTATGACCATCGAAGGAAAAACCACCGGATGTCCCCTGAACAATCATGTTCCGGAATGGAATGATCTTGTATATAACGGAAAATTTGAAGCAGCCTACCGCAGGCTGAGAAAGACGAATAATTTTCCTGAATTTACCAGCCGCGTGTGCCCGGCCCTCTGCGAGATGGCCTGCACCTGCGGACTGGACGGGCAGCCGGTTTCCACCCATGAAAACGAGTTTGCCATCGTAGAAACGGCCTATGACCGGGGCTATGTGAAGCCTCAGCGGGATATTCCAAGGACAGGAAAGACCGTGGCTGTCATCGGATCCGGTCCTGCAGGTCTGACGGTGGCAGATCAGCTGAATATGAGAGGCCATGTAGTAACTGTTTACGAGCGCAGCGACCGCCTGGGCGGTCTTCTCATGTACGGCATTCCAAATATGAAGCTCAGCAAGGATGTCATTACAAGAAGAATCCGCATCATGGAGCAGGAGGGAATCACATTTCTCACCAATCAGAATATCAATACCAAAAAGAAGGCGGAGGATCTTCTTGCGGCCTATGATGCGGTGGTTCTGTGCTGCGGCGCCTCTGAGCCGAGAGATATAAAGGCGGAGGGCCGTGATGCCAGGGGCATTCACTTTGCTGTGGATTTCCTTACATCGACCACCAAAGCCTTTCTTGATCACGATATGGCGGAAGGCACCTTTATTTCCGCCAGGGATAAGAACGTGGTAATTGTGGGAAGCGGGGATACAGCCAACGACTGCCTGGGCATCGCCATTCGCCACGGAGCAAAAAGCGTGATACAGATGCAGCGCCACGGAAAGCCTCCTGCACAGCGGACCGCCTCAAATCCATGGCCTGAATATCCAAATGTTTTCAAAACCGATTACGGTCAGGAGGAAGCCATTGCGGTCTACGGCAAGGATCCCCGGATGTACGGCTATACGGTAAGCCGCTTTGAAAAGGATGATCAGGGAAATCTTACCGGCGTAGAGATTGTCCGGGTGGAAAGCGTTAAGGATCCCAAGACCGGAAAGAGCAGTCTGCGGCCGGTAAAGGGAACCGAACGGGTGTGTGATGCCCAGCTTTGCCTGATCGCTGCGGGATTTACCGGGGCAGAAAGCTCCGTTGCAAAGGCCTTCGGGGTAAGTCTCGATCAGAGAACCAATGTAAAAACCGAGGCAGGCTCTTACAGTACGGACCGGGAAAAGGTCTTTACTGCGGGCGATATGCACCGGGGACAGTCCCTGGTGGTATGGGCCATCCGGGAAGGGAGAGAGGCTGCCAGAGAAATTGACGCGTATCTGAACGGCTACACAAATCTTTAGAGGAAATTCAGATCATTTCTGCTATAATGGTATAAAAACTGAAGACAGTACAGCCACAGGGAGCACCGGTGTATTGGAGTCACAGGTGCTCCGGCTGCGTTATATGGAGTATGATCTGCCATGACAGAACGATATTATTACAATCAGCTGAACAAAGAACAGCAGAAAGCGTATTATGCAATCCGGGAGGGACTTCTGCAGCGGAAGGAATCCTTCCCGGTGATCCGGCTTTCCCCGGAAGAACTGCGGGATATCTATTTTTTCGTCCGGCTGGACGATCCCGAAATATTCTATTCCGCCACTTATACCTACAGGTATTATGAGGATGCCGAAAGCGTTGAGATGCACCCGGTGTATCTCTTTTCAAAGGAAAAGATCCGGGAGCACCAGACTGCCATGCAGTCCAGAATCCGGCGCATCGCAGAAAAAGCAAAGGATCTCACCGAGAAGGAAAAACAGCTGTACATACACGATTTTATTCTGGAAAACGTCCGGTACGACAAGCTGAAAAAAGAGTATTCCCACGAGATCATCGGGGCTCTTGGCAACGGAGTTGCCGTCTGTGAGGGCATTGCAAAGGCCGTAAAGGTTCTGTGCAGCCAACTGGGAATCTGGTGCATAATCGCCATCTCGCAAAACAACCCGGAAAAGGGAATCCGCTACCGTCACGCGTGGAATGTTCTTAAGATCGAAGGCAGGTATTATCATATGGATGTAACCTTTGACAATACCCTTTCAAAAGAAGGAGTAAAGCGGTACGATTATACAAATCTCGGAGACCGCCAGCTGTTTCGGGATCATGAGCCTGTGGTATGGAAAATCCCCCAATGCACGGACAATGACCATTTTTACTATCGCGAAAAAAAGCTCTCGTGGACCACGGTGGAAGAGGTTCGAAAGCGCACCGCCCAGGCGGTGAAAAAAGGACGGGAACTGATTTTCCACTGGCGCGGGGGATACCTGACAAAGGAAGTATTTCAGGAGCTCACCGGCGTTTTTTCGGAAGAGGCAGAAAAAAAGGAAAAGCATGCCGTCTGCTATGTAAACTGGCCTCAGGCAGTCATCCGGGTACGGTTTGAAAAGGGAGCAGGCAGGGAAGAGATTCTGCTGGAGGAAGCAAATGAAGCGGAGAATGACAGCAGCGAAAATGAAATCTGCGAAGGAGAAAATATAAACATGGAATCCGAATGAGATTTCCGTTTACAGGCAGCGTCCGTAATGATACGGACGCTGCCTTCTTAAGTATGGAAAAAATAAAGATGGGAAGGATTCATAAAACCCGGCTCCTATACGGAGATCCGGACGCGATAGTGCTTTAGCCAGTGGTTGAGCTGGACCATATAGGCCATGGTCTGAGGGCCGGTCATAAGCTGACCGTACCATGGCTCAGTGAACTCATTATCCCGGAGCTTTTCTAAAGCTTCCCGGCTGATCAGAGAGAAAATCGGAGCATCCGTGTCCTCTAAAAGGTCAGATATCATAGACCTCAACAGTTTACCGTAACCCGGATTATGAGTCTTTGGATAAGGACTCTTTTTTCTGAGACGGATTTCGTCCGGCAGAAGACCTTCTGCAGCCTGGCGCAGCAGGCCTTTTTCCATTCCGCCCATCTCCTTCATTTCCCACGGAACACTGTACAGGTACTCCGCCAGGCGGTGGTCACAAAACGGTACGCGGACCTCAAGGCCGTGATACATGGACATCCGGTCTTTTCTGTCCAGAAGGGTCTGCATAAACCAGTCCGTATTGAGCCGGATCATCTCTCTGAGCCTGCGTTCCCGGGGACTGCGGCATTCCAGCACATCCACCTGGGACAGAGTGCGCCTGCAGGCACGGTCCACGAAGTCTTCTGCCCAGAGCTCCTGCGCATGCTGCAGGGCCTGCCTGCGGGCAGAGCCCGGGCTGCTGTGAAGATGCTCCCTGATTTCCGGGATTTTTTCTGCCAGATCCGGAGAAAGAAAGCCGCTGCGCATGGCGGTGGAGCGGGCCCATGGAAAGCCGGGAGCATTGAGCACCCGAGGGTCCCGGTACCACGGGTAGCCTCCGAACAGCTCGTCAGCGCATTCACCGGACAGGGCCACGGTCACATGGCTGCGGATCTCCTGGCAGAACAGAAGCAGGGAGGAATCCACATCGCTCATTCCCGGAAGATCTCTGGCCTCCACCGATGCGTAAAGGGCCTGGGCCAGCTCCTCGTTTCCGATGACAAAGGAATGATGTTCGGAATCCAGGTATTCCACCATTTTTCCTATATAATCATCGTCCGTGGTGGGCTGAAAGCGGGTGCTGTGGAAATATTCCCGATTGTCAAGGTAGGTGACAGAAAAAGTTTTCAGCTGCCGGCCCTGCTCCTTTTCATGAGCTGCCGCCACGGAAGAGATCAGGCTGGAGTCCAGCCCTCCGGACAGAAAGGTTCCCAGAGGAACATCGCTGACCAGCTGCCGTTCAATGGCATCTGTCACGAGATAGCGCACCGTTTCCACCGTTTTTTCCGCAGAATCCGTGTGAATCCGGTCCTGAAGCTGCCAGTACCTGTGTATTTCCAGTCCGTTTTCCTGAAAGAATCCGTATTCTCCCGGGCGAAGCTCCCGAATATCCCGAAACACCCCGAAGCCCGGCGTTCTTCCCGGTCCCAGAAGCAGAAGCTCTCCGATGCCTCCGGCATCAATCACCGGTTCGATTCCGGGGTATTTGAGAAGGGATTTGATTTCGGAACCGAAGACAAGGGTGCTTCCCTTCTGAGAAAAAAAGAGAGGCTTTACGCCCATCCGGTCCCGTGCCAGAAACAGCTTTCGTTCGTTCTGGTGCAAAACAGCAAAGGCAAAGATGCCGTTGAGCTTCTCCAGGCAGCCGCTTCCCCAGTGAGCATATGCTTTCAGAAGCACCTCTGTGTCGCTGTGGCCCAGAAAGGTTTCTCCGTCATTTGCCAGCTCCTGCCGGAGCTCCCGGGCATTATACAGTTCTCCGTTGTAAACGATGGTGTAGACTTCTCCGTTTCTCGTGAGCTTCATGGGCTGACTGCCGTTGACCGGGTCAATGACAGCCAGGCGGCTGTGAAAGAGGATTCCATCGCCGCAGATGTGGATGCCCAGGGCATCCGGACCTCTTCGCCGCAAAGTGTTCAGCATACCGCTGAGGCATTCTTCAATCCTGACCCGCCCTTTAAAATCGATTGCTCCTGCAATTCCGCACATAATATCGGTCCTTTCTGTGATTTCTGTGATTCTCAGACAGATGAAAAAAGAACTGTCAGAAAAGTGACAGTTCAGATTATTTACTCTTATGCTTTTATTATATGCAGCAGGAAATCCGATTATTACAGCTCGAAATCCAATGTGTGCTTTTTCTGGAAGTGTTTCTCTTTATAATCAAGAAGATATGCAAGACAGCCTCCCTGAATGACACTGGCCTCTTCAATATACTGGTCGATCTTGTCTTCGGTAATCAGTCCCAGGGTGCCTGCGGATGCAAGGCGGGCGGTCTGGTCCTCACGGATCAGCTTTGGAATAAACATGCGGATATTGTTCTCGTAAAGATTTCTCATATATTCGCTGAGCTGCTCCGGTTCGTACAGGCGGTATTCGGCAATATTGAAGAGATCCTCAAATTCCTGAATCACGGAGTATCCCTCATCAAATTTTACCATACTGTAATTGTCAAAATACAGTATGGAGGACTGGAGAAACCCGAACCTTCTGCTTTCATTTTTACTGGCCACCACGAAGCGCTTGGAGCTTCCGTCATTTTTGTTCATGTCCCAGACGATCAGCTCCGTCAGCTCATAGCATTTGTCAAAGATTTTGTTGGTAATAGCCCGCAGGGTGTTGGGCAGGGTGACACTTTTCAGCCTGCGGCAGCCCGCAAAGGCGTAGTTGGAAAGTGTTTCCAGTTCCTTTGAAAGAACTGCCTTTTCCAGGTTGGGGCAGGAACGAAACGCAGAGCTGTCGATGGTCCTGACGCTGTCCGGAAGGTAAACGCACTGAAGATTCGGATGGCTCTTAAATGCTCCAAACCCGATTTTCCTCACGGGCACGCCGTTGTACATGGCAGGAATATGAATTTCGGTGGCTTCCCGGTCGGAAAAGGAAACGATGGTGGCGCCCCGGTCGTCTGCAGCAATGCCATAGCCCTTCAGATCATCTTCGTATTTTATCTTTCCCATAGAATCACTCCTTTTTCTCCCCGGAAGGAGAGTAGTTCAATTGTATCCGTTGTAATTTCTGTTTCAGCTGTTATTTTGCAGATCGTTCAAAAACCACAGGCATCAGCTTGGAGTTCATGAATTTCTGTCCGCTGTAAAGACTGTAATAGCCGCTGAGAAGGTAGGAAACCGCAGCAGTCATGCCGAACATCAGGAAATTGCTGCTTCCGAAGAGCTCCACGCTCAGGAAAATGGAAGTCACAGGGCAGTTGACAACCCCGCAGAATAATCCGATGAGCCCAAGCTCTGCAGCAAAGACCGGATCGATGCCCAGCACCGCGCCTGCGGTGCACCCGAAGGCAGCCCCTACGAAAAATGCCGGAACGATCTCGCCGCCCTTAAATCCGCATCCGAGAGTAACCGCCGTAAAAACAAGCTTCAGAATGAAGGCTTCCTGCGGCGCATTTCCGGAAAGAGCTTTGGAGATCATGCCCATACCTGCGCCGTTGTAGGCATCCGTTCCAAGAAGAAGGGTGAGGATTACCACCACAAGCCCTCCTGCCACCACCCGGATGTAGGGATTTGGAAATGCCTTCTGAAAAAAGGCGCGGGTGTTATGCATGACAGAGCAGAATATGATGCTGAGCAGTCCGATCAGCGAAGCAAAGACCAGAATCTTCAGGAGAAGAAACGGATCTGCTGTCTGGGCAGGGGCCGTGAGAAACACCAGGGGCTGAACCCCGAGATTGCGGGAAACCAGCATGGCAATAAAGGAGGCCAGCACCGCCGGCACAAGCCCGGCATAAAACACAGTACCAACCCCTGCGATCTCAATGGAGAGAAAGGCTGCAGCAAGGGGCGTTGCGAAGAGGGCACTGAAGGCGGCGCTCATTCCGCACATGACCATCAGCTGGTGATCGTAGCTGCTGAGCTTCAGCCGGCGGCTGAAAAAGGAACCGATGCTGCCGCCGATCTGCAGGGCCGCACCTTCCCGGCCGGCGGAGCCGCCGCAGAGGTGGGTGAGAAACGTTGCAAGAAAGATCAGCGGGCCTACGCGAAAAGCAGACGTATCTTCTGCCCGGGCTGCCCGGAGAATGGAGTTTGTTCCCTCATCCTTGTAAATCTGCAGGTAATGGTAGGAAAATACAATGATGATTCCCGCAGCAGGAAGCAGGAACAGAAGAAAACCTGCTTCGCTGAAGCAGTCCGAAGCGATGGAAAGGGCATAATGAAAGGCCGTGCCGGCCAGCCCGCAGATCACACCGGTGATCATGGCAAAAACGATCCATTTTATAAAAAAATGCAGATGGCGAAATGCGTGGCGAAGGCGGATGGCTGTGCGGAACAGGCCCTTTTCAAAAATATTTTTACTGTTGCGGTCAAGTTTTTTCATAGTTGCAGACTCTCAGCTATCTTACGTGCTTTCATGGGGAGGCAGGAGCCTCCGTACATCTCTTACATTATATATTCATAAAAAAAATAAACAAGGATAATGTATTGAAAATAAAGGATAATAATATACACTGGTTTTCATATGATTCTTCGTATTAAACCCAATAAAACCTTATATAAAAAAACAAAATGCTTGTAAATTATTAATGACTTTGCTATACTGTGCAAAGGTGCATTAGACTTGCGCTTTTGCATGTTTTTTGGTTTATTTATGATTCGATGGCTTATTTTCCAAAAAAAATGGGCTTACGATTAGAAAAGGGGATTTGATATGGATCTGTTTCCACTATGGAACTCCATAAGAATCGCATTGATTTCAGCGGTTCTTGTGTTTTTTTCCGGTCTTTTCTGTGCCTACTATGTGGCCAGGCTTCCGAGACTGGTAAAGGGTGTGCTGGATGTGGTACTGACACTCCCGATGGTACTTCCGCCTACGGTTGTAGGTTATTTTATTCTGATGCTTCTGGCTCCGAACACTCCTTTTGGAGGAATGCTGCTTCGGGAATTCAGCCTCAAGGTGGTAATGACCTGGTATTCGGCAGTTATTTCCTCTTCGGTTGTTGCGTTCCCTCTCATGTACAGAACCGTGCGGGGAGCCTTTGAAAGCTTTGATATTACGCTGAGATATTCTGCTCAGACTCTCGGGCTGTCAAATACATATATTTTCTGGCGTATTATGATTCCGTACTGCAAGCAGGGGATTATCGCCGGTGTTGTGCTGGCCTTTGCAAGAGCGCTGGGAGAATACGGTGCTACGAGCATGGTGGCAGGATATACGCCTGGACGGACAGCTACCATTTCAACCACCGTATATCAGCTTTGGAGGACCAACGATGAGGCAGGAGCCTTCGTCTGGGTTATGATTAACCTTGCGATTTCCTCTGTGGTGCTTCTGACTGTCAACTTCCTGGAAAAGAAGGACAAGGCAACCAGATCGAAGGCCGGTCCTGTGGCAGTAAGGGGGTAGCATATGTCACTGGAATTCAGAGTTAAGAAAGATTTCGGGGGATTTGCCCTCGACATGGATTTAAAAGCGGAAAACGAGGTGCTTGCTCTTTTAGGGGCTTCCGGCTGCGGAAAGAGCATGACGCTGAAGTGCATCGCCGGGATCGTTACCCCGGATGAGGGCAGAATTGTTGTAAATGGAAGAGTTCTGTTTGACAGCGAGCAGAAGATCAACCTGACGCCTCAGGAACGCCATGTAGGTCTTCTTTTTCAGAACTATGCGCTGTTTCCGAATATGACCGTGGAACAGAACATCATGACGGGTATGAATGCTTTTGAGCTGAGCAAGAAGGAAAAGCAGGAAGCCGCCCGCAGTATGATGAAGAAGTTTTATCTGGAGGGACTGGAACGGCATCGTCCGGCCCAGCTTTCCGGAGGACAGCAGCAGCGCGTTGCGCTGGCGAGGATTATGGTATCAAAGCCGAGCATTCTCATGCTGGATGAGCCGTTTTCTGCTCTGGACAGCTTCCTCAGATGGGAACTGGAGCAGGAGCTCATGAGGGTTTTAGAGGACTTTGAAGGAACCTCCATCATCGTATCCCACAACAGAGATGAGGTATACCGGATCAGCGATCATATCGCTGTGGTGGCAGATGGAAAGGTGGATTGCTTTGGAGACAAGAAGAGCATTTTCCTGAATCCGCCGACTTATCAGAGCGCACTTCTTACGGGATGCAGAAACTTCTCCCGGGCCAAGTATATCGACCAGAATCATGTCGAGGTTACAGACTGGAATGCAGTGTTTGAGTGTCAGGCATCTGCGGATGTAAAGTATGTGGCGGCCCGTCCGCACTTTATGAAGCCCGTGGAGAAACCGGGCAGGTGCACGGCGGAATTCCGCGTTGTAAAGAGCATTGACAATCTGAATGAAGAGATCCTTCTTCTTCATGCAGAACCGAAGGACGGGAAGTCATTCTCCGATTATTCGGAGCTCAACATCAGAGTGCAGAAGTCAGAGTGGGAGCCGTTCGCAGGAAGGGATAAGATCCTCATCGATTTTTCACCTCAGGATATTCTGCTCTTGACCAGTTAGACGGACCAGCCCCGACGAAGAGGGCTGCGCAGTTTTCAGATCAGGTTGTGAAATAGAAGGAATCCGGAAACGGTGATCTTCATTTCAATATAAAAAATATTTTTATTCTTTACAAAGGAGAACAAACCAATGAAAAAAAAGCTTATTTCTCTCGGTCTTGCGCTGGGCTTACTCGTATCAGTAAGTGCATGCGGTACCGCTGCAGACCAGTCTGCAGAACCATCAGTCAGTGCTGAACCTGTTACCCTTTACGTTTCAGCAGCTGCCTCAATGACAGAGTCATTAGACAAGGTAATTGCAAACTATGTTGCAGACAATCCAAATGTAACAATCACACCGACTTACGATTCATCCGGTACTCTGTTAACTCAGATTCAGGCTGGTGCTGACTGCGATATCTTTATCTCAGCTGCACAGAAGCAGATGAACGCAATCGATGAGACTGCTACAGAAGGTTACGAAGGTACAAACTATGTAGCTCAGGGTACAAGAGTCAACCTTCTCCAGAACAAGTGTGCTCTTGTTGTTTCTCCGACAACAACAAAGACAATTACAAACTGGGCTGAATTTGAAACAGCAATCAAGGGTGCCCAGAGCGCTTCTGACCTGATCTTCTGCATGGGTAACGCAGACGTTCCTGTTGGTCAGTACACATCTGCAATCCTCACAAACCTCGGTCTTGATGAAGCAGACATGGTTTCAAAGGGTATTGTAACATACGGTACAAACGTTAAGGAAGTAACTTCACAGGTATCTACAGGTGCTGCTGACTGCGGTATCGTATATGCTACAGATGCTTTCTCTGCAGGTCTTGATGTTATCGACACTGCAAGCGATGAATTAGTTGGCAAGAAGGTTATCTATCCTGCTGCTGTTATGGCAAACTCTGCAAACCAGGAAGCTGCACAGGCATTCCTCGACTACCTCCAGTCTGATGCTGCTATGGCAGAATTCGAAGCAGTAGGCTTCACAAAGGCTGCTTAATTACAGTAAAAAAAGCATATGAGAACCGGTGATTCACCGGTATTAAAGAAAACCCCGCCCGGAATGCTCACCCGGGCGGGTTTTTCTGTATATAGGCCCCGTGCTGTCCGGCACGGGGCTGTGGCATTTTCTGACATGAAACACAGGCGGGTCTATGTCGTGCAGTTTGTCGAAAACAAGGAGAATATCGGGTGTATAAAAGGGGGAAGGGGTTTTCGGGGAAGGATATAATGATTGCTGCAGGGAGGATTAGAAGAATGAATCAACTGGAAATGGAAATTGTGGACGGAACGCTCATTGCGGCTTTATCGGGGGAGATTGACCATCATTCGGCATCCGGAATCCGCAAGGATATCGATGCAACCATGGAACAGTACCGTGTCCGGAATCTCATTATGGATTATTCCGGGGTGTCTTTTATGGACAGCTCAGGGATCGGACTGGTGCTGGGGCGGTACAAAAGGGTCCGAAAATGGAACGGGACACTTGTGGTGATTCCGGGCAGCAGCTATATCAGCAGGGTTCTCGGGCTGTCGGGGATCTTCGGTATGGTGCCAAAGAGCAGAAACCAGAGTCTGGCCCTGGAATACATCACAGCAAGGGGAGGAATCCGCTCATGAAGATCAGAAAAAGGAAAATGCATCTTGAGTTTGACAGCTGTCCGGAAAACGAAGGGTTTGCAAGAAGTGCGGCGGCAGCGTTTATCACGCCTCTGGATCCCACCATGGATGAACTGGTGGAAATCCGGACTGCTGTATCGGAAGCGGTGTCCAATTGTGTGATTCATGGCTATGCCGGAGGAGAGGGGATCATTGCAATGGAATGTGAAATTCAGGAAGACGGGCGTCTTCTTATAATAATCCGGGATCAGGGCTGCGGCATCAGGGATGTGAAGCTTGCCATGGAACCCATGTATTCCACAAATACAGACGGAGAACGGTCCGGTATGGGGTTTACAGTTATGGAGAGCTTTATGGACCACGTCAGGGTAAAGTCCGTCTTTGGGAAAGGCACAGAAGTTCTGATGATAAAACAGCTGGACGTGGGTTATGAAGGCTGAGGCATTGAACCGCCGCAGTACTCCGGAAGAGACAGGCAGACTTCTGCAGGCAGTGAGAAAGGGCAGTGCAGAGGCCAGAGAGCAGCTGGTTCTGGAGAACGCAGGACTGGTCCGATCTCTGGCAGCAAGGTTTCAGGCCAGAGGAGCCGAATACGAGGATCTGGTTCAGATCGGATATGTGGGGCTGATCAAGGCAGTGGACCGGTTTGATCCTTCCTTTCAGGTCATGTTTTCTACCTATGCGGTACCTGTGATCATGGGAGAAATCCGGCGTTACCTGCGGGATACAGGAAGAATCCGGATGAGCCGCCGGCTGAAGCAGGAGCTGGGCAGGATGAAGAAGGCAGAAGATGATTACATAAAGAAGAACGGAAGAAGTCCCCGAATCAGTGAGCTTCAGAAAATACTGAACTGTGACAGTCAGGAAATCGTAGATCTGATGAATGCCCGCAGTGCAGAACAGAACTTATGCAGCTACGAAGAACAGATTCCGGCAATCTGTGAAAAAACAGTCAGTGCTGAGGATAATGAAGAGCTTCGGATTGCAAAGCTGGATCTGAAGGATCGGCTTTCACGTCTTGAAAAACAGGAGCGGGATGTGATTTTTTACAGATATTATTGTGATTTTACACAGCAGCGGACCGGCGAAATCCTTGGAATCTCACAGGTTCAGGTTTCCAGAATTGAAAAACGGGTGCTTGCCAGGCTGAGAAAAGGTCTTTCTGCAGGGACTGATGAATTTTACTGAAAAATAGATAGCATAATCATCAAAACAATGTTAAAATAAAAACATATGTATATCAATGAAGACAGTAATAATCGGGAGGTTTATACAATGGATTTCAGATTAACAGAAGAACAGATCGCGTGGAGAGATAAAGCAGCAGCTTTCGCAGACGAGTTTGTAGTCCCTGTTGCTGCAGAAAACGATAAGAAAGCCCTGTTCCCTCACGAAAACGTGAAGAGAATGGCGGAGCTTGGATTCCTGGGGCTTCCGTTCCCGAAGGAATACGGCGGACAGGACACGGATTATGTTTCTTATGCGTTAGTTGTTGAAGAAATCGCAAAGCGCGACGCATCAACTGCCATCATCGTATCTGCAAACAATTCTCTGGTTGGCGGACCGATTTACATGTTTGGTACGGAAGAACAGAAGAAAAAGTGGCTGCCTGATCTCATGACAGGAAAGAAGATCGGCGCATTCTGCCTGACAGAACCGGATGCAGGTACAGATGCTTCCAGACAGCTTGCTACTGCTGTGGACAAAGGGGACTACTATGAACTGAACGCACACAAGAAGTTCATAACAAACGGCGGTATCGCAGGTACATATCTGGTATTTGCGATGACAGACAAGAGCAAGGGCAACCTGGGTATTTCCGCATTTATTGTTGATGCCGAATCAGAAGGCGTTTCAACAGGAAAGCTGGAACAGAAGATGGGTATCCGTTCTTCCCAGACTGCTGAGATGCACTTTGACAATGTAAAGGTTCCAAAGGACTGCCTCCTGGGCAAAGAAGGACAGGGCTTCGAAATTGCAATGAAAACACTGGACGGCGGACGGATCGGTGTAGGTGCCCAGGCTCTCGGTATTGCACAGGGCGCATTTGACCTCATGGTTGATTATATGCTGGAAAGAGAACAGTTCGGCGTAAAGCTCGGAAAGCTGGATACCCTGAGATTTGAAGTCGCAAGACTGAAGATGCAGCTGGATTCCGCAAGACTGCTGGTGTACAGAGCTGCAGACTGCAAGGACAAGGGCCTCATGTACAAGTCAGAGGCTGCCATGGCAAAGCTGGCAGCATCAGAAGCCGCTGTTGACATTACAAGAAAAGCAATTCAGTTCCACGGCGGATACGGCTACATGGCAGAAAGACCGATCGAAAGAATGTACAGAGATGCAAAGATCACTGAAATCTATGAAGGTACCTCACAGGTTCAGCAGATGGTTATCGCTTCCGGCGTTTTTGATTACAGACCTGCAAAGTAATATACAGATCGGAGGAAGTATCGTTGTCAGAGGATATATGGGTGTATGCGGAGCATTCGTCTCAGAGGCTGCATAATGTATCAGGCGAGATTCTGGGCGCCGCCAGAAAGCTGGCGGCCCACTCCGGCGGAAATGTGGCAGCAGTAATTATTGGAGATGATGTTGAGCGGTTTGCGCAGGAGCTGATTTATCAGGGAGCTGATACGGTTTTTGTTGTGGATGACCCTCTTTTTAAAGACTATAATAATGAACTCTATACAAAAGTTCTTGAAAAACTGATCAGAAGGTATGATCCTTCTGTAATGCTGTTCGGCTCTGTGTTCGACCGGAGAGATCTTGCGCCGCGTCTCGCGGCAAGACTGGATACCGGAATTATTGCCGAGTGCGGCAGGGTTTATTATGATGAGAACGGACGGCTTACTGCAGACAAGGTATCCTTTGGAGGAAATTTTCTCGGCAATATCGTGTTTAAGGAAGGAGTTCGCCCTGCCATTGTTACGGCCCGGCCAGGTGTGCTGGAAGGGGAACGGTCCGAAGCCAGAGTCGGAAATATCGTGAAGGTTACGCCGGACGCAGGACCTGAGGATATGATGACCCAGATTCGGAATGTTGCCGCAGTGGCCAAAAAAGTGGTAGCCCTGACGGATGCGGATATTATCGTATCCGGAGGCCGCGGAGTAGGCGGACCGGAAGGCTTTGATATAATTTATAAGCTGGCGGACCGTCTGAACGGCGTGGTGGGCGCCTCCCGTGTTGCTGTGGATCTTGGCTGGATCGATTTTGAGCACCAGGTGGGACAGGCAGGTGCCACGGTAAAGCCGAAGATTTATATTGCCTGCGGTATTTCAGGGGCGACCCAGCACATTGTGGGCATGTGGGAGTCCGATATCGTGATTGCCATCAATACCCACCGGTATGCAGCAATCTTCAACTTTGCGGATTACGGTATTGTGGGCGATCTGTTTGAAGTGATTCCGAAGCTCATTGAGGAGCTGGACAAAAACTGAATAAAACAAATCAATCCCCTTCGGAGTTTGTATTCCGGAGGGGATTTCTGCTATTTCAGAAAAAGAAACACTGCGGTTCCGGGTATGAAAAAACCAGCAATACCGTCGATCATCCTGTCCTGCCGATACTTGACATATGTTTTTTA
>JBJFFZ010000138.1:0-8051 GCA_051892195.1 Anaerovoracaceae bacterium | reverse complement strand
ATTGGAAAAAATTTCAAGCTTGACCGTCAAATAAAAAACTGGTAAAATGCAACAGTACTGGTTACAGTTAAAAATAACATACACATGAACGACACACGTGGAGCTGAGGCTCGTAAATCTGATTACGGTATTGCCTGCAGAGCGTGTGTTTTTATTTTTGCTTTTTTTCGTTCTGAGGTGTGTTGTGTGTGTCTGTAGATCAAATTGTTCCAGGCATATCACTTTCTGAAAGGAGTTTTTTATGACAGAAGCAAATGAACAGGTACTATGCGGAAAGCCGGAAAGGAAGAACGATCGGTCTATCATCTTTGTGGCTGCATTTTCAGCATTTCTTGCTACCTTCAACGAGACGTTTCTCAACGTGTCCTTTGCACATGTAATGCGGGACTTTGACATAGGCGTTGGAACGGTACAGTGGCTGGCAGCCGCATATATGCTGGGCGCAGCAGTCATGGTGCCGGTTTCTGCATTCCTGTACAGGAGCATCAGGACCCGGCCGCTATATCTGTTTACTGTGGGACTGCTGGTTGCCGGTAGCGTGATCGGTGCTATGTCCTCCAGTTTTCCGGTTCTTCTGACTGGCCGTATCGTGCAGGCACTCGGCACAGGCATGCTGATTCCCATTGGCATGAATATCACACTGGAGGCAGCTCCAAAGCAGAAACTGGGAACCTATATGGGAATCATGGGAGCTATGACTACGCTGGGACCATCCTCCAGCGTCATTGTGGCAGGAACGCTGCTTGAATTCTTCGATTGGCATTTCCTGCTCTGGTTCTTCGGCGCACTTTCGCTGCTCTGTTTTTTGTGTGGGGCTTTTCTGCTGCCGGATGTCGCAACGCTGACATCTCCGAAGCTGGATGTGTTTTCCGTTATTCTGATCAGTCTGTCATTGATTGGAATTCTGTATGGCATTTCAACTGTTTTTGGCGGAAATGTGCTTCTTGCAGCCGGAGCCGCACTCGTGGGTATCCTGTGCATGATATTATTTGTAAAGCGGCAGAAGAAACTGAAAGATCCACTGATTCAGCTTCAGCCGCTGCGCATCAGGGCATTTTCCGCAGGCGTCATCCTGAATATGATTGCGCTTTTGGTAATCTTCGCCATGAACATCGTCATGCCGCTGTTTATGCAGAGCTCCATGGGACTGTCCGCATTCAGTGCCTCCATGGTACTGTTTCCCGCAATCCTGCTTTCGTGTGTCGTATCTCCTCTGGCGGGCAGAATTTACGATAAAAAAGGCGGAAAGATTCTGCTTCCGGCGGGTTTTGTATGCATCGGCATCTGTACCCTTGCATTAGGGTTTGCTTATGAAGCAGGGCTCCCTGTGGTATTGGCAGTTTTATACATCCCTGTCATCTGCGGTTCGGCTCTGATCATCGGGCCAGTTCAGTCCTTTGCCCTGTCTCATCTGAGTCCGGAGCAAAATCCCCACGGCGTCACGGTCATGAGTACCGGATTTCAAATAGCAGGCTGCATCGGCTCCTCTTTATTTTCCGGTGTCTACGGACTGTTCTCAGATGCGTCGAAAGGATTCAATTCTGTATGCCTCCTGGCTTTCGCCTTTGCTGTAGCCGGCCTGGTACTGGCTGTTTTCATAACGCGCGTACCCGGAGAAAAATGAGAAGCTGGCGGGGCTCCGGACTCTGTTTGTGCATAAATCGAAAGAGCGGTATTGCTGAGCATTTGAAAAACATTGCCGGGTATTTTATTGTATGATAAAATGTACAATGTAAAAGGGCAAGCAGTGTGGAGCAGATCATTCTGTGCAAATGTTAAGGAGGGACGATTATGTTAAATGCAAAAAAGCTTGCAGCTTTGGGGCTGTCGGTTGTGCTTTTGCTTGGCATGTGTGCATGCGGCGGCAAGGAGGGCGGAAAAACAGGCTTCAGTTCTCTGACTCCGGCAGCAAATGTCAAGGCTCAGGATCTTGACTGCGGTTCGGCCGACAATGGCGATGACACCAGTGATTACTGGTATCCGGAAGGCGTGAAGGGGGATGAGTACCTGTTCTTCATGAATGCAGGTTCGGAATCAGGCAGGTCCGTGTCTTTTGTGAAGGCCGGTGAAACTACAGGAGATTACTGGTTAAAGGAAACGGATGAGGGTCATCTGGTTCCGGAAGACGGAGATGAGGTGGATCTCCTGATTTATGACAACTTCACGTGCTACGAAGCAGTTTCCGGCGTCTGGTATTCAAGAGGCGACGAGGCAGAACTTGCTGCAAAGCTGCCGGCTGTTTATGTTCGGGAAGAGCGGGGTGAAGCCAGCATTGAGATCAATGCAGATGCAACCGCAAAGCTGATCTATGGTCAGGATGAGTACCCGGGCACATGGGCACTGGCTTCTCCGACGGTATTCTATTTCTATGAAGATGGACGGGAACCGACACGCATGACCATTTCGTATGATGCAGATGGCAAGATTGCCAGCATCAGCGATGGATTTGATGATTTTTCATTACAGGCATAACGTAAAGAACTGTGCGGATGCCTCCTTGTATGATGATACGGGAGGCATCCGCTTTTTTCACACCTTTTTGGTCGGATGCCGGGCATCCGCTGCTGCAGTTTTTTCTGGAAAAATAACAGTATTCACTGGAAGTATTGTGATCTTAGGACTATATTGATAGAAAAGTAAGAACATGATAATTGGTTTTCAAATAACCAGGGAGGGTTTGTATGGAATTTAAAACGGCTGCGCTTGAGGATTTTGATGTTGCATTTTCTTATATTGAGCGTTTATGGACCTATAACACTTATGTGAAGGAAGAGGTTTACGAGGTATATAAAAAAGTCATCTCTGATGAGAATGCTTTTGCATTTTTTCTGATTGAAAACGGTTCGTATGCAGGCTTCTGCCACGGATGTTATTTTCAGACCTTCTGGATGTCGGGCCTTACATGCTACGTATCCAGTATTATTACAGATGAAAATGTGAGGGGAAAGGGGTATGGGACCGCGCTGATGGACCACGCCAGAGAACTGGCTGAAAGCAGAGGGTGCCGGGCCATGATTCTGGATTCCGGATTCCCCCGCACCGTGGCTCATGAATTCTATGAAAAATATGGCTTTGAAAAAGGCTGTTACGGATTTGAATTGATTCTGTAGAAAATACCGCGCCGACGGATGCCCCGGGCATCCGATAAAGACGGTGATTATGCGACCGGATGGGCAGAAAAACAGCCGGGGTTTCTATCAGGTAATCGGATCATGAATCCATACAGGTGATGCAATGCACAGGCAGAATCATTTCAGCAACATAAAAAGGATTGACAAACATTGGAAACTATCGTAGAATGCAGTTAGGTTAGCTTCAACTAACCTATGAATAAATGTAATATCTATATGGGTGATTGGTTGAAACGCTGAAAAAGCGTTTTCTTTTAAAGCAATGGTTAGATAAGACTAACGAAAGGGAGAAATGGAATGAGTGTAGTAATCATCGGCGGAAATGAATGTATGGTGCGGCAGTACAAGAATTTATGCAGGGATTATCAGTGCGATGCAAAAGTATATCCGAAGCAGAAAGGCAGTCTGAAAGGAATCGGCAGCCCGGATCTCATGGTTCTCTTTACGGGCACGGTGTCTCATAAGATGGTGCAGAATGCATTGTCGGAAACGAAGGGCCGTGATGTAAAGGTGATACGATCCCATACCAGTTCTATGTCAGCCCTGAAGAATATTCTGGAGGAGAATACAAAGCAGGAGGAAGTATGCTGAATATCAGATAAATGTCAGGGATAAGCCAGAATGGTGCTTCTGGTTTTCTGGCTGCAGACATATTGACAAATAGTTCCTACACCTGTAGTATATACTACAGGTGTAGGAGGTGGTTCAATGAAATTATCTGAAAAAGAGTGGAATGTGCTGAATGCTTTATGGGAAACCGGAGGCGCTGAGCTTGGTGTACTTGTTCATAAGCTTTATGAGAGTACCGGCTGGAGTCGAAATACGGTACTGACTTATCTGACGCGCATGGAGTCAAAAGGACTGGTTCGGATTGACAAGGACAATTATCCGCATATTTACTATGCGGCGCTTGATCGTGAGCATTGTCGGCAGCAGGAACGGAAAAGTTTTCTTCACCGTGTATACGGTGGTTCTGCCGGAGACCTTATTGCAGCTTTTTTGAAGGAAGATCCCATCTCACCGGAAGAAAGAGAGCGCTTGCGCAAGCTCCTCGATGATATGGAGGTGTAAGTATGTTAGATCTTTGGGGGTTTCTTCTCCAGACCCTTACTGCCTCCGGTGTGGCTGTTCTGTTGCTTGTTGTAAAAGCATTATTCAGAGATAAGCTTCCTCCAAAGTGGCATTTCGCTGTTTGGGGGATACTTGGTATTGTGATTCTGATGCCTGCGGGATATAACGGACGGTATACATTATTTCACTGGCAGCTGGTGATTGAGGTTATTAAATCGTGGGCAGGGGATTATTCCTTTACCCAGGTTCTTTTTCCTGTTCCGATCCTGACTGCAATGCCGAAGACGGTTCTGCAGTGGATCTTTGCCGGCTACATGCTCGGTGTTCTTATTCATGCTGCAAAATACCTGGGATCGTATGTCTATCTTCGCATGGTATTGCGAAACGGTATAACACCTGATGACGCATTGACGGAACGGATTCAGCAAATTGCAGATACGCAGAATGTAAAGGTTGGTCGTGTGGTCGGTATTCGGGGTTTACCAGGTGCATTCGTATGCGGCATCTTTCGTCCGGTATTTGCAGTATCGGCAGACAGGAATATCAACGATAAGGTGATCCTGCACGAGCTTTTGCATATGAAGTACAGGGATACTCTCTGGAACACAGTCATATGCTTTTTGAAATGTCTTCATTGGTGCAATCCGCTTATCATTTACTGTGCCAATCAGGCAATCAATGATATGGAGGCACGCTGTGATCAGCATGTGCTTGAGCAGCTTGAGGGGGATGAACGCAGAGATTACGGGCGAATTCTTCTTTCTATGGCAAATGACCACTTTGCGAAAACTCCCGGCAGTACCTGTATCAGCAACGGCGGTAAAAATATTACGAGACGTATCGAAAATATTACACGATTTAAAAAGTATCCTGCTGGAATGAGACTGGTGTCGATCTGCGTCACGATCATTCTTACCTTTTCACTGGTTATGGGAATACATGCATCAGCAGTATATGAATCAGACAATTCCATACGGTTGTCCTTCGCATCAGCAAGGAGCACTCCCTGTACGACGGCAGCCGGTGCATTTGATACCTATGGAAAAGCCGTACTCGATCAGAATGGAATCTATCGGGTAATGTGCGCCCCGGCATCTATGCAGGAAGAACTCCTGAAAGAGATGATGGAGAAAGACAGAATAGGGTCCTTTCCCAATTGGGACTGCGGTTTGAACGGGTGGCCGGACGTACAGAGGGAATACTGCATCTACAACCTGCGGCAGCGGGAGGAAAACGCTTATGAAGGCTTGTTCGTGATCAAGGTTAATTATCCCCCGGACGGACAGCCTGAAGAGGAGGGGAAAATGTATCTTGCAGTCCAGAATATCAGGGCAGAAAAGGAAAACGGCCGCTGGGTCGTTGATCTCCTGGATAATTTCAGATATGTTGAAGCAATGGAACAGGATTATAAGTGGGGATGTATGGAGCTTCCGGGAATTGTATACACCGGCACTGCCGCCGATATCCGTGTCGAAGTAGAAGTGCAGACGATCTGCACCTCTGCGAGCACCGTACGGACGGAACATGGCAGCTTTCTATCTGAAAACAGCGTATCTTATTTTCCTATGGTTCCTGAACCGGATGCAATATTCACAAATGCTGCCAGAACACAGAGTGAACGACTGACGCATCTTGGTACAGCGGAAGAACGATTGAATATCGAAGGGTTGGGGCTTTCAGTAGCTCCCGTATATACCGGCGAGCAGCGTCCCGTCAATCTGCATGCCGCAGTCGGGTATGGCTCCGGGTGTAACAATATCAATGGTGAAAGCTGGGGGAGCGAGAGAACTGTACCGGGATGGGGACCGGCCCTCACGCTTAACAGCGGCGGAGGCGGAAGTATTGATCCCCAAACGTGTGCAGTTCTCCCCGAATACTATGCAGCGGATCTGTATATCAACAATGAACTTGCATCACAGCTTGATCTGCGATTGCAGGAAGAGGTGAAAGAATGACCGGAAATGAAAAACTATACATTGGCGTATCAAAAGCGGCCTGGGGTTATTTTTTCCTCTACTTCAATATTAATATCAACACAGTCAGCCTTTTGCCGTCATTCATAGGATATATCCTTTTTCTGTCATCTATCAATGATCTGAAGGAAGAAGAATGGGAGCTTTCCCTGCTCCGTTTATTTGCAGTGATTCTTGCTTCGTGGCACTGTGTGCAGTGGATCATGAGCTGGGCCGGAATTGACCTGGAAGGTACCTGGCAGTTTATCGATGTTGTGATCAGTCTGGTAAACCTGTACTTTCATTTCCAGCTGCTCACCAACCTTGCATCCATTGCGGCAAAGTATCAGCCGGAAGGTTACAGCCAGGATGCCAGACTTCTGAAGTACAGAACCATTCAAACCGTAATGCTGACGGCAATGGCAATTGTGTCGGAGCTTTGGCCTGAAAACTCTTCAATATGGATGTTTGTTCCGGTTACTATGATGCTGGTCTGCCTTATAGCAGGCATCTGTCTGATGAAGGTTCTGTTTGATCTCAGAAAATGTTTCCAGGTGCAGCGTTGAATATTCCCTGCTGCGCCCTGCGCAGAAACAAAACCCCCTGCATGTCTGCTGCAGTAATTGACTTTTTTATTATTTTGCTTAAAATTTAGGTAGTGCATTATTTAATCCTGCGGCCCCGAGGCCCTGCAGGCAGTAGTGCTGCGAAACTGAATCCCTGAGCAATGGAGCAGAAACATGAAGGAACGAAAAACAGGAAAGGGCAACCGCACCCTTGAACTATATGCCCGGCTTGCAGACGGCAATCCGGTGAACCTGGCGGAAGCGGCCGCATACTATGGCGTAAACAAGCGGTCAATCCAGCGAGATCTGGAGGAAATCCGGGCGTTTCTCGAGGAGCGCCGCAACCAGGGCAGGCCGTCCGGGACGGTGGAGTATGACCGGAGACGCAAAGCCTTCTTCCTCAAAGAGGAAGAGCCGGCGGCCATGAACAACAGTGAGATTCTTGCCGTGTGCAAAATTCTTCTTGAAAGCAGAGCTTTCACCAGAGCGCAGATGGATTCTGTCATAGACAAGCTGATTCGCGGCTGCGTCCCGCGCCAAAATGCAAAAATGGTCTCGGACCTCCTTGCAAACGAGCGATTTCATTATGTGGAGCTGCGCCACAAAAGCGATTCCCTGGAGAAGATGTGGGAGCTGGGCGAGGCCGTGAAAACCTCCCGTCTGGTGGAGCTGGACTACATGCGTGTTGTGGACACCGACACACCGGTAAAGCGCATGGCCGAACCCGTTGCCATAACCTTTTCCGAGTATTATTTCTATCTGATCGCCTATCAGGTGGAAACCGACGGGGATGGAAACGTGACCCGGCAGCTGTATGACTATCCCACGGTATTTCGCATGGACCGGATCGTCGGCTATAAAGTGACCCGGCACCATTTCCGAATCCCGTACCGCGACCGGTTTGAAGACGGCGAGTTCCGCAAGCGGGTTCAGTTTATGCACCCCGGCAGACTGCAGAGAATCGAATTCAGGTACACCGGAATGTCCGTGGAAGCTATCCTGGACCGCCTTCCCACTGCAGAAATCACCCGCCATGACGAAACCGGCTATTATCTGAAGGCCGAGGTCTTCGGCACCGGCATCATGATGTGGCTCCTCAGCCAGGGCGGCAACGTAGAAGTTCTGGGACCGGAGGAATTGCGGACCCAAATCAAAGAGACCATTGCAAAAATGAACGAAATGTACCGTTCTTCGTAAGTTGCTATTGCGCGGCCAGCATAATTTGTGCTTCAAAGCGACAAAATGCGTCATCATAATTTAATATAATGAATCCTGTCCGTGCGGATCTGATCCGCAGCCCACAGGCGACGTCAGCGCTGCTGACCCATGCA
>JBJFFZ010000137.1:0-8058 GCA_051892195.1 Anaerovoracaceae bacterium | reverse complement strand
AGAAGCAGTACCTTCTGCTTTCTCCGGCATGGTTTCTGCCGGCACTTCCGGTCCTTCCGGCACCGGCGCCGGTTCTTCCCTCAGCCCCAGATAAGCCTTTGCCAGCATGACAAAAACCTGCTCTCTCGTTACGGGACCTGCCATGGAAACGCTGCCGTCCGCAGGCAGAAGCCCTGCGGTGTAAGCCTCTGCAGCTGCCCGGTAATACCAGTCCTTTGCAGTGGTTCCCGGGTACGGGTCCGTCCAAAGCTGAATTCCGCAGTCTCTTACTACGATGGTGGCCATCTGGCCTCCGCTGAGGGTTCCCCCGGGCATCAGCTTTCCTCCGCTGCCGTTGAGAACCCCGTCCTCTACGGCCCGCTGCAGGCTGGCCCCTGCCCAGTGACCGGACACGTCGCTGAAGGAGCTGTACGAAGCGGCCCCTGCGGGAAAGGCCTGTACTGCCATCAGCATCACTGCCAGTAAAAACACAGATAATTTTTTCATGAAATCTCTCCTGAATCTCCTGCCCCTTTCCGGGGCGTTATTTGCCTCTTTCATTATACATGAAATGTGAAAAAAAAACACTCCTGAACGGGCAGGATTCCCCGGAAATTCCGGGTTTTTCCTGTTTTCCCGGGACAAGGCCATCTGCCCGGGGTTCCGAAGTGTTTTTGCGTTTTATTTCATTTTCAGCAGGGGCCTTTTGCCGGGGCTGTTTCCTGTCTGCGGCTTTTTCCGCCTGCCCGGCCTTCCGAACATCCGTCCGGCATTCACCGATACCGGCCCGGTCCTCCCAAAAATCCTCCGTAAAGTGAATTAAAGGAACCGGAGGATTTCGTCGGTTGACTTTCTCGTCGGCGCCTGGTTTTCCACGTCAGATACACCCATGGAGATTACTGCAGTGACTGTTTCATTTTCCGGAATTCCCAGGATTTTCTTTACCTTTTCGTCGTCAAAAATGCCCATGATCACAGTCTTTACACCGTATGCGTGTGCTGCCAGGCAGAAGGTCTGGGCAGAAATGCCTGCATCGAACATTTCCCAGCCGCCGCCCTTCGGTGTGGTATAGCTGCCGTCCGGTTCATAGCCGGATACGCCGTTTACAACCGTCTGTACCGCCAGCATCGGCGCATAGTGAAGTGTGCCTGCGTTGTATGTAAAATCAAGAACGGCAGTGTCAGCGATTTCATCGATCTTTGCACGGTCTTCTACAATGTTGTAGCGGACGGTCTGTGTGTTCTTCCATGACGGTGCATAAACAGCTGCATCGATGATCTTCTTGATTGTTTCGTGGTCTGCAGGACCGTTAAACTTTCTCACGCTTCTTCTTGACTTTATGCATTCAATTGCTTCCATTGATTCTGATTCCTCCTTGCATTTTTGGTCTGCGCCGGGGCGCAGGGGATCTGCTCCGTTTTTTGTCGGACTGCGGCGCCGGTTTTCCGGCACCGGATACAATTAATCCTAAAGGCTTTTTCTGCTTTTGTCAACGGTGGGACAAATCACATGGTCGCAGGCGATGCGGTATGTAATAATAAAATACAGTCCGAAAATGCCCGCCACTGCCAGAGCGATCACCACAGCGGTGCGGACTGCCTGCAGTCCCGACAGACCCGGCAGATTCCAGATTTCGTAGATTCTTGCAAACAGAGCCCCCAGCGGAACGGTCATGAGCAGCGGAAATGCAAAGGGCATCAGGAAAAACGCCCCCAGCTGCCTGCGCAGAGCCTGTTTCTGCATCCGGACATCGGCCCCCAGCCGGAAGAGAATGGCAAAGCGGCGCCGTTCGTCTTCCAGAGTGGAAAGGGTCTTTACAGAAAGAATAGCCAGGGCCATGCACACAAATACGGTGGAAACGTAAAGGGCTCCGATGATCAGCGCCCCTGCGCTGGCCATGTTGTAAAGGCGGATGTACTCCTGAATGGTGTAGCTGCATTCCTCCTCTTCTCCCTCCTCCGTTTCCCGGGTCCACGAAAGATCCCGGTGCAGGGCCTCGGCGTCCGGGCGGTGATTTTCCAGCGTGTAGGCGGCTCCGTTCATGACGGCGGGCATGCCTGCCACCGCTTCGTCCGGCACTACGTAGTACATCCACAGCCCCCGGGCAAACTCAGGAAAATCCACGCTGTTACCGCCCCAGGAAAGGGTGCTTCCGTTGAGCGTCACGGTCTTTTGGGACAGGTCCGTTTCGCACAGCTTCTGGACCGTGGTTACCATCAGATACTGCCCGTCCAGGGTCACCGGGTCCCTGCCGCAGCCTGCAAGCAGGGCATTGAACCGGCTCAGGGGCATGTACTGATCCGTCCATCCCATCTCCTCATAGCCCAAAAGGCTGCTGCTCAGGGTGGATTCGCCGGAGGAATACAGCGCATAATCAATCTCTTCGGTAATGGGACTACAGGACTCGATGATGCTCCTGCCCTCCTCCATGGAGATGCCCTGCTCCCCGGACAGATCAAACAGGCCGATGACATCGTAGGCGCATTCCTTTTCGATGGTCAGATCCGTGAAAACCTTTTCGCCAAAAGCAACATTGGACATGACCATGGCAAACACCAGCAGGGTGGCCAGAGCTCCCATCATCAGGGCGTTTACGGTCATCCGCCCGGACAGCCCCCGCAGGACCACAGCGTTTGTGCCGCTGTTTTTCAGGCGGCGGCAGTAAAGCAGCAGGCCCCCCAGGGTTCTTGCCAGAGCCACGTGGGTCAGAAAGACCAGGGCCAGGTCCAGAACCAGCCAGAGCAGAAGGATTACACCGTCTTCACCGCGAAAGGCGGCCATCATGCTCTGCCAGGTTTTTCCAAGGCAGAAGACAAAGGCTGCTGCGGCGGCCCCGGACAGGATGCACCAGAGCACGGGATGCTTTTCGCCCCGCTGGGCCGGTTCTTCCCCCAGCAGCCGGGCTGCTGTCACCTTTTTCAGATACCGCAGGGACACCAGCGTAGAAAGGAAAAACATTCCCATGCTGACTGCTGCAGTGAGAAGGACGCCCTTTGCCGAGTAGGCGGAAACCGCAAAGGGGACTTCCAGAATGGAGGAAAACAGGGCCGCAAGAAGCTGAAAGAGCACGATTCCCGCCCCCATGCCCGCTGCCAGGGCAGCGCCCGTGAGGATTCCCGTTTCGCAGACAAAGAGGGTCTGGATATTTCGCCGGGTCATTCCCAGGGTCAGGTACATGCCCAGTTCCCTGCGCCGCAGCTTCAGCATAAATCCCGCTGCATAGCTCTGCACCAGGGCCGTCACCAGGCAGGACAGCACCGTGACCATGGTAAAAAGGTTGCGGACGTCCGAATAATCCCGGGAAAGGGCTTCGATTCTGGCGCTGAAGCTCAGGTTGTTCACCGCAAACAGAAGGGCGATGCTCAGAAATACGGTGAGGAAGTAAATCAGGTAATTGCGCAGCTGCCGCCGCACGTTCCGAAAGGCCAGCTTAGCGAACATCCGCCTCACCTCCCAGCACCGCCATAGTATTGAGAATTTCGTCATACAGCTCCCGGCGGCTCCGCCCGCCCCGGTACAGAGTATTCCAGATTTTTCCATCCCTTAAAAAGAGAATCCGTGACGCATAAGACCCCACCACGGCATCGTGGGTCACCATGAGAATGGTGGCCCCCAGGGACTGGTTCATTTCCGTAAAGGTCTCCATGAGGCTCTTTGAATTGGCGCTGTCCAAAGCGCCCGTGGGCTCGTCCGCAAGAATCAGAGCCGGCTTCGTGATCAGCGCCCGGGCGCAGGCCGCCCGCTGCCGCTGGCCTCCGGAAAGCTGTCCCGGAAATTTCGAAAGCTGTTCCGTAATGCCCAGAGCCTGTGCGGCTTCGGCCAGCCGCTGCTCCGTTTCCTTCGCAGGGCGCTTCTGAAGATTCAGAGGCAGCACGATGTTTTCCCCCACGGTCAGTGTATCCAGCAGGTTGTAATCCTGAAAGATAAATCCCAGGCGTTCCCGGCGAAAGGCCGCAAGCTCCCGCTCCGTTTTTTCTGACAGGTCCTGCCCCTCCAGCAGAATGCTTCCGGAGCTGGGCTCATCAATGGTTGCAATGACGTTGAGCAGGGTGCTCTTTCCGGAGCCTGAGGCTCCCATGACCGCAGTAAATTCCCCCTTCTCCATGGAAAAGCTCACGCCGTTTAAGGCCCTTGACGCAGCGTCTCCGCTGCCAAAATATTTTGTTACGTCTTTAATCTCAAGCAGTGTGTTCATAAATCCCGCACCTTCCTTTCCATGCCATTGTAACCGGAAACAGCCGGGACGGTTCTAACCCTGTCTTTCGGAAATCTCACATTTTTGTAAGGAAGGCCCGGGAAACTGAAAGGAAAAGCGGGTGAAGGCCCCCTCCTCGGAGGCCAGGTCCATCTGGATGTTCAGGCGCTGGCAAAGCTGGCTTACGATGTAAAGGCCCATGCCGGTGCTCTGCCCCTGCAGGCGTCCGGCGCTGCCTGTAAAGCCCCGTTCCGTCACCCGGGGAAGCTCATGGACGGGAATGCCGCAGCCGTTGTCCGAAAATATCAGGCGGTCTTCTGCCAGTGTCATGGACACCCGGCATCCCGGGCAGTACTTTGCGCAGTTGATCAGAAGCTGCTTGATGATAAACACCAGAAGCTTCGGGTCTGTATACACCATGCCCCCGCCTTCTACTTCCACGGAGATGCCTGCGGCGATCAGAAGCTCCATTTCCTCCTGAACCGCCTGATGGCAGGAGGACCGCAGGTCGGTCCGGCTGATCTGGATGTCCTTTTCTGCAGTGCGGAGCCTTGCGTAGGCCAGGATGCTTTCCGTCAGATTGTCCGCCCGGCGCAGCTCCTGCCGCAGGCTGCCCGGTTCCCCGCCGTTGGCCAGAATCAGGGCGCATGCCGTAAGGGGCGTTTTCATTTCGTGGACCCACTGCTCCACATATTCGCAGTAATCCTCCTTCTCCCAGCGGGCCTGCTCTACGGCTCCGATGGCGGAGCGGGAAATCTCCTTCATAAGCAGAAAATACTGCAGCTCTGCTGCATCCTTCGGCCGATCCAGGATTTCTCCGATCAGGTATTTTTCCGGGAGGGCCGCCAGGCGGCTTTTCAGGGCCCGGATGCGCCGGTCCGTCAGACGCCAGCTTACCGCAAGAAAGACCAGCATCATCAGGGCGCCGCTTGCCAGGAGGATCAGAAGCAGCGAAAGGGGCAGCCCGCAGAGCCATGCCACAAGGAGCAGATACAGCATGCCCATGCCTGCCATGCACAAAGGGACGGCTTTGAATCCCAGATATTCCCGGAAACTCACAGCCGGTACCCCACGCCCCGGACAGTGCGGATAAAGTCGGAAGCCCCGATGCTTCCAAGCTTTTCCCGCAGCCTTCCCACATTCACATACAAGGTATTTCCGTCAATGTACATGCCGTCGGACCACAGCTCCTCGATAAGCTCCTCTCTGGTGCAGAGCTCCTTTTTCATCAGACACTGCAGAATCCTTGCTTCGTTTTTTGTCAGCTCTGCAGTGCGCCCCTCATAATCAGCCCTCATGCAGGAAAGATCCAGGCGCAGCCCCCGGCAGGTCAGTGCGCTGTCATTTTCAGCCTTCAGAATCCGCCCGATCCTTGCAAGAAGCACTGCAGAATTGTACGGCTTGCGGATAAAATCGTCTGCCCCCACCCCAAAGGCAAGGAGCTCATCCTCCGGCGTATCCCTTGCCGTAAGAAAAATCACCGGAGTCCGGGAGGTCTGCCGCAGCCTGCGGCACAGAGTAAAGCCGCTGTCTCCGGGCAGATTGACATCCATCAGAATCAGATCGCAGGGCTCCTCCTCTACCGGCTCGTAGCCGTTGGTGCGAAGCAGCGTCATAAGCTCCGCCTTTATCACCCTGTCGTCCTCAATAATCTGTATTCGCTTCACATTCCACCTCCTGCGCAATGGTTATGGATGCCGCTCCAGTAATCTTACATGTATATGTATCACAAATGAGTTGCGTCTCCCTGAACTCTGCGAATGCTTCTGCGGCATTCTGCGTCCTGCCCGCTTTGTAATCGTCATAACCCCGCTGAAGCCTGGCGTGTAACTGTGCTTCCGTCATCTGAGTCACATCGATATCCGCAGGTGGTTTCGGAACCGTAACCGAAAAAGGAATCCCGCCAACCAATACGATCTGATTTAAAAACATATCCACAGCAGTAGACATAGGAATACCCAGTCTTGAAAGAATTGTTTCTGCATCCGCTTTTAATGTTGGATTGACACGTAAATTCAGTGTTGCTGATTTTTCCATTTTACACTGCCTCCTATTACCATCAACGTAACGTCATTGTCGTTACTTGTCAATTACTATTTCCGAACAGGTACGGCCGCACCCTCGGGCCGGTCCTCTGTTCCCATCTCCTTTCTACCGCTCCCTGTGTCGGCTTTCTGCACCCATTTCTTTCCCTGAATCCTGCCGGGAATGAGTTAGTCCCCCTAACCGGGCATTTTTCATGCAAAAAACAGGCCCGGTGATGAGTTTCCATCCAAAACAGAAGCACACTCATGCTTTACAATTCATCCAAGTGATGAGTTTCGACTTCAAACATGTCCTTATTCATGCATTTTGGCCCAATATATAGTAAATATATCCATTTCTATTAATTTCATCCATATCCAGAAGCATGAGTTTTCGTTCAAAAAAAAGAAAACTCATCACTCCATAAAAAAATGGCATGAATCCACTGCCATTTCCGCAACAAACTCATGCCTTCCGTCCCCGAGCCCCTGTCCACACTGGATCCGCCCCAGGCCGCAAGCCCGGCCATCACAAAAATCCTGCATTCCCATTCCCCGGACTGCCTCACCCGCGGCCGCTCCGCGGGCCCCCTGCACGGCGCAAAAAATCCCTTCCGCCGGCATTTCCCGGAAGAAGGGATTTTCTCTCATAAAAGTGCCGTAGACTTATCTCCACGAAAAAGATCACAGCTCCAACTGCCGCCCCAGCAGGGCGGCACCCACCTCTGCGGCCTTCAGCTCTTTTTCTGAAAACGCATCGTCTTTTTCATTATTTACGAAAATCACAGACCCCACAGGATCTCCCTGGGCCAGAATGGGCACAATAATCTGGGAGCCGTACTGGCTGACATGATGATCCTCCATTGCGATCTGATACACCTTGCTTCTGTCCTGAACGATGCAGCTGCTGCGTGCCCGGATCAGCTCTCCCAACTCACCGCTGATAGGCCGGTCCTTCAGATGCTTTGCCGCTCCGCCCGAAACAGCGATCACGTGGTCCGTATCCGTGACCACAGCGCTGCTTCCAAGCACCTGCCCTGCAGATTCCGCATACTCCTCTGCAAGCTCGCTGAGATCCTCAATAGGCGAATATTTTTTCAGAATCACTTCCCCCTGCCGGTCCGTAAAAATCTCCAGTGGATCCCCGTCCCGCAGCCGCAGAGTCCGCCGGATCTCCTTTGGTATAACGATCCTCCCGAGGTCGTCAATTCTTCGCACGATTCCTGTCGCTTTCATTTTCCTTTCATTCCTCCTGTCCTTTATCCAGTTTTTCATACCGTCTGCACAGCTTTTATACCGGGTGATGCAGAGTTAGTATGTGGAAAAACAGGAGGATTATGCAGAAGAAACAATGGGCTTCCCGTTATTCGTCGCGGGCCGTTTCTGTCAGTTCGAGTACTTCCTGCATTTCCAGTCCAGTGCACCGCACGATCAGATCTGCATCAAGACCTTCGGCCAGCATCCTGCGTGCAGTTTCCAGCTGATTATGCCTCTTTCCTAAAGCGATTCCGTCGTCCCGACCCTCTTCCCGAAACATCTGCATGGTTTCTTCTTCGTTGTACTCTTCCAGGTACATTCCGATCACCTCCGCCTTGTGCTTCCGCAGGAAATCCTCCATGATCCCCTGTCGGATGCATTCGTCAATCCCATTATACAGCACAAAATACTTCGGTGTAGGAATTATTTCAAGCCGTCCTCCATAATAAATCCAGATAATGCAAGCAATACCTGAAAATAACTTTCTCGGGCAACATGTTATATTTTTAGCCGGCGCCCGCGCCGGCAACTCTGCTCCGCAGCCGCCGATCGAGTAGGAGGCGGTGATTAACCGCCGTCCTCTCACACCACCGTACGTACCGT
>JBJFFZ010000136.1:0-30190 GCA_051892195.1 Anaerovoracaceae bacterium | reverse complement strand
AAGGCGGGAAGCAGCAGTTGGTATGCTTCCCGCTTTGTTGTATAATAGAAAGGTCGGCATTGGAGATGCCGCATTTTTCATTCAGAAAAGGGGAATAACGAAAATGAATCAGAAAGATCTGAAAGAACTGCGAAAATACTGTTCCGCAAAGAACATCAACGTCCTTACGATATACGGAGCATTTGTCAATGAAAACCACCAGATGGAAAACCTGTTTTCCCAGGATCTTATGGAAAACCTTCCGGAGGATCTGCGGACCAGGATCATTGCTCTTTTGCGAAAATCCATTTCCGGAAAGCTGGGCTCCAATGTCCTGCCTGTGGGAGTTGAATACGGAGATGAAAAGCAGAAGCTGACAGAGGATATTATCCGGACAAATTTCAAGGACCAGAACCTTCGCAGGGAGTTTTTTGAAAGAATCAGCCAGGCGGTAAAAATGGATTCCGCTTACATAATATTAGCTGCAGTGAATTCCTTTGATGTGCTGTCAAAAAGCAGCGATGATCTTTTTTCAGAATCGGACGGGCAGTTTTCCTGCGTCATGTGCAGCATATGTCCGGTGAAGCGTCCGGAGCACGATTCCCTGTACTACAGCCTGTCTGCAGAAGGCATTTATGAGCAGTCCGGGGAGCTGTACGTTTCCAATCCGTCCAGCGGGTTTGTGTATCCATCCTATGAAAACGGAGGCGCAAATGTCAGCGAGGTGCTTTATTATACAAAAGATACAAAGATCCTGGATTCGTCGCTGATTGAGGCCATGTTTACGCCAACCCAGCGCCCTATTTCCGCAGAGGCCCAGCGTACGGATTTCAATACAGCTCTTGCAGAGGCCCTGGAGGAGGAGTGCGATACGGATACACTGCTTATGATCCACGACAGCATCCGGGAATGGTCGAAGGAACTGGAGGATGCCCCGTACGATGATGCAGGGGTCAGCAGTGAGGATGTGGCTGTGATTCTCAGAGACAGCGGCATGCAGGAGGAACAGCTCAGCCGGTTCCGTGAAATCATGGGAGAGAGTTCCGGAACAGATCGGAACCTGTCTCCTGCAAACCTGGTTCCGCAAAAAGACACCTACGAGACTCCGTACGTAAAAATCAGCATTTCTCCGGAATACCGGGATCAGATCCGAACAGATGTGATCAACGGAAGAAAATGCATCATTGTATATGCAGATGAAGGCGTTTCCGTCAACGGAGTGAATGTAAGCTTCCATTCAGAGGATGCAAAAGACGGGGAATAGGAAAAAGCAGTCATCAGAGAAAGAAACGGAGGAAAATAACATGCCCCACAGCATGCACAAAATGACAACCCTGTGCTACATCGAAAATGAAGATTCCTGGCTGATGATGCACCGGGTGAAGAAAGAAAACGATGCCAACAGGGACAAGTGGATCGGCGTAGGCGGACACTTTGAAAAGGGTGAATCTCCGGAAGAATGCCTGCTGCGGGAAGTCCGGGAGGAAACCGGCCTGATCCTGAACTCCTGGCAGCTTCGGGGGATTGTAACCTTTGTCTCGGATCTGTATGAAAGCGAGTACATGTTTCTTTATACATCGGATGATTATACAGGAACGCCTGGAGAATGCACAGAGGGAAGTCTGGAGTGGATAAGAAAGTCACGGGTTTATGAGCTTCCCATATGGGAGGGGGATAAGGTCTTTTTCCGGCTTCTGCAGGAAAACCGGCCGTTTTTTTCACTGAAGCTGTCCTATGAGGGGGACGTGCTGAGAGAAGCCGTACTGGACGGACAGGCTATGGATATAGTATAATGATATGATTGCGTAAGCGTTAATAGAAAACAGCTTCGATCCGCTGCGGCCGGAGCTGTTTTTTCTGAGAATACAAGGAAATGAAAGGGAACTTCAGCACATGGAAGACAGAAATGAGCAGATTGCAAAGCGGCGCATCTTCGGGATTATTTCGCACCCGGATGCCGGCAAGACCACATTAACGGAAAAGCTGCTGCTTCACGGAGGCGCCATTCGGGAGGCAGGAACGGTAAAAGCGAGAAGGAACAGCAAATTTGCCACTTCCGACTGGATGGAAATCGAAAAGCAGAGAGGTATCTCGGTTACCTCCTCCGTCATGCAGTTTGAGTATAAAGGGAAAGTTGTTTCCATTATGGATACTCCGGGACATAACGATTTCGGGGAGGATACCTACCGGATTCTGACCTCTGTGGACAGCGCCGTCATGGTCATTGACGGAGCAAAGGGCATCGAGGCCCAGACGAGAAAGCTGTTCAAGGTATGCAGCATGAGAGGGATTCCGGTCTTTACCTTTGTCAACAAGCTGGACCGGGAGACAAAAAACCCCTTTGATCTGACCGAGGAGCTGGAAAATGTTCTGGGTCTTCCATCGGTTCCCGTAACCTGGCCCATCGGATGCGGACAGAATTTTCAGGGAGTGTACGATCTTCTGAAAAACGAAGTGATCCTCTATCATTCGGGACAGCCCTCCGAAACCCTGCAACTTTCGGAGGAGGGGGTCTTTGGTCCGGAGCTTGAGGAACGGATCACCACCTACAATCTGCAGGCCCTCAGAGATGAAATCGAACTGATTCAGGGTGCAGGAAACGAATTTGATATGGAGGCTGTAAGCAGTGGAAAGCTTTCTCCTGTATTCTTCGGATCCGCCCTGGCGGACTTCGGAGTGACTGCATTTTTAGAGCACTTCCTGGAAATGTCTCCGGCCCCGGGACCGCGAAAGACTTCGGACGGGTTTGTCAGTCCGGAGGATAAGGAATTCAGCGGATTTATTTTCAAAATCCAGGCAAATATGAATCCTGCCCACAGAGACCGTCTGGCATTTTTCCGGATCTGCTCCGGAGATTTTCAGCGGGGAATGACCGTTACCCTGTCCCGCACGGGAAAACAGATGAAGCTTGCCCAGGCAACGGAGCTTATGGCCAACGCCAGAGAGAACATTGAAACCGCCATGGCAGGGGATATCATCGGTATTTACGATACAGGAAACTTCCAGATCGGCGATACCCTTACCACCAGAAAGGAGCCGCTGTTCTTTGAACCTCTTCCAACCTTCCCGCCGGAGCTCTTTGCAAAGGTGACGCCAAAGAACACCATGAAGGCAAAGCACTTTCAGAAGGGTGTGGACCAGCTGGCCCAGGAGGGCGCCATTCAGGTTTACCGCAATACCTTCCAGGATGTTGTGATCGGTGCAGTAGGTCAGCTTCAGTTTGAGGTATTTGAGTACCGGCTCAAGAACGAATACAACTCCGATATTCAGATGGACCGTCTTGATTTCAGCGTGGCAAGATGGGTGGATACGGATGACATCGAAAGCGTAAAAAAGACTCTGGACTCAAGATGTATGCTGGTGTTCGATCATTTTGAACGTCCTCTGATTCTTTTCGCCAATCAGTTTGCCCTTAATTATTATTCGGAACGTCACGAGGATGTGAAGCTGCTGGAAGCTCTGGATGTAAACAGTACACTGGGATAAAAGCAGAGCTGAGACAGGAGGTTAAGAGGATGAAGTATGACATTATTATTGTAGGTGCGGGGCCCGGCGGGATTTTCTCTGCGTATGAGCTGACAAAGAACCGCCCGGATCTGAAGATTGCTGTATTTGAAGCGGGCAACCCGCTGGAGCGCAGAAAGTGTCCCATTGACGGAAAGAAGATCCGAAGCTGCATCAACTGCGAAACATGTGCCATTATGAGCGGTTTTGGAGGCGCGGGCGCCTTCTCCGACGGGAAGTACAATATTACAAATGATTTCGGCGGTACCCTTTTTGAATACATCGGAAAGGAAAAAGCCATCGAGCTGATGAACTACGTGGACCAGATCAATATCAGCAATGGCGGCGAAGGTACAAAGATGTATTCCACGGCAGGCACGGATCTCAAGAAGATCTGCATGCAGAACAAACTGAAGCTTCTGGATGCCTCCGTAAGACATCTGGGAACCGATATCAACTACATTGTTCTGGAAAACCTGTACAATGAACTGAAAAACAAGGTGGAATTTTTCTTCCGGACTCCGGTGGAGCATATTGAGGCAGAGGAAAACGGGTATTACGTCTGCACTGCTGAGGAACGCTTCTGGTGCGAACGCTGCATCATATCCGTAGGCAGAAGCGGAAGCAAGTGGATGGAGCGGGTGTGCGGAGAACTGAATATCCCGACAAAATCCAACCGTGTGGATATCGGCGTCCGGGTGGAGCTGCCGGCCCAGATCTTTTCTCATCTTACGGACGAGCTGTACGAGAGCAAAATCGTATACCGCACCGAAAAGTTTGAGGATAATGTCCGGACCTTCTGTATGAACCCTTATGGAAGTGTGGTAAATGAAAACACCAACGGAATCGTAACCGTAAACGGACACAGCTTTGAGGATCCGTCAAAACAGACCAACAACACCAATTTTGCTCTCCTTGTGGCAAAGCATTTCTCAGAGCCGTTTAAGGACAGCAACGGCTACGGTGAAAGTATTGCCCGCCTTTCCAATATGCTGGGAGGAGGCGTGATCATCCAGCGTTTCGGCGATCTTGTAAGGGGCAGAAGAAGCACCCAGAAGCGCATCGACGAAGCCTTTACGGTTCCGACCCTTTCCGCAGAGCCGGGGGATCTGAGCCTCGTGCTTCCGAAACGTATTTTAGACGGGATCATAGAGATGATCTATGCGCTGGACAAGATTGCGCCGGGTACGGCCAACGATGATACACTTCTCTACGGAGTGGAGGTAAAGTTCTACAACATGGAAGTGCAGCTCAATGAAAATCTGGAATGCAGCTATAAGAACTTATACATCATCGGAGACGGAAGCGGGATTACCCATTCTCTGTCTCATGCATCTGCCAGCGGGATCTTTGTTGCAAGAAACATCGTGGAACGCATGCAGCAGTAGGGCTCTTCGGCGGCTGCCGGTCTTTAAATTAAAAAGGAGGATGTTATGACGGTTCTTGTTTCATTTTTTCTTCTGATTGTCGGATTTGTGGTCCTGATCAAAGGGGCGGACTGGTTTGTGGATGGTGCAGCAGGTATTGCAGAGAAGTTCGGTATTTCTCAGATTGTCATCGGACTGACGGTGGTTGCCATGGGAACCAGCGCGCCGGAAGCCGCAGTCAGCATTACTTCCGCACTGAAAGGAAATGCCGGTATTACCATCGGAAATGTTCTTGGAAGCAATATCATGAATGTTCTTGTGATCCTGGGGATCACGGCGGTAATCACGCAGATTCCGGTCAAGACCATGACCATGAAGCGGGAGATTCCCTTTACCATTCTGATTACCATACTTCTGGGGCTCATCGGATGGAAGGCCGGACAGGTGGGATTCTTTACCGGGGTGGTCTTCTGGGTTCTTTTTATCCTGTACCTCGTTTACCTGTTCTATATGTCAAAAAAGGGCGAGTATGAGCCGGAAATGCCGGCCCAGGACGGAGGCTCAGAAGGAAATGAATCAGGACAGAAGGGCACGGGGGCACTGCTTCTTACGGGGCTGCTCGGAGCAGCCGGGATCATCCTCGGAAGTGATCTGACGGTGGACAGTGCGACGGTTATTGCCAGGTATTTTGGAATGAGCGACCGGTTCATCGGTCTGACCATCATCGCTTTTGGTACTTCGCTTCCGGAGCTGGTGACCTCCATTGCCGCTGCTTTGAAAAAGAAGGCGGACATCGCCATCGGCAATATCATCGGAAGCAATATCTTTAACATTCTTTTTGTAATCGGCACCACAGCTCTGATCACACCGGTGGTATATGCAAAAGAATTTGTGATGGATGCAGTGATTGCGGCAGGTGCGGTTGTGCTGCTTCTGATTGCTTTGCTGAGGACAAAGACTCTGCAGAGAACGTGGGGGGCAGTGATGCTGCTGTGCTACGCGGCTTATTTTGTAAAAATCCTGATGTAGCATGAAAAGTATGCAGGGAAGATAAAACAGGAAATCTGATTCAATGTGAAAGGAATGGAAGAGTATGACATATCAGGAAATGCTGGAAAATGCAAGAACGTGTCTCGGACCCCACTGCAAAGGCTGTGCAGTATGCAATGGTCTGGCGTGCAAAAATACCCTGCCGGGACCGGGGGCCAAGGGCACAGGGGACAATGCCATCCGGAATTATAAAAAATGGCAGGAAATTCGTGTCAATATGGACAACCTGACGGAAGTCCGCCAGGCGGACACCACACTGGAACTGTTCGGAAAGACCTTCCGGTATCCGATTTTTGCAGGGCCTGTGGGTGCAGTAAAGATGCATTACAGCGACAAGTATGACGACAAAGAGTACAACCGGATTCTTGTTTCGGCCTGTGCAGACAGCGGGATTGCAGCCTTTACCGGCGACGGTCTGGATGCATCGGTGATGGAGCATGCCTGCAGTGCCATCCGGGAAAACAGCGGCATGGGCGTTCCTACGGTAAAGCCGTGGAATATGGACACTATTCAGGAAAAGCTGAAGCTCGTTTCCCAGTCCGGGGCCTTTGCCTGCGCCATGGATATCGATGCTGCCGGTCTTCCTTTCCTGAAGAACATGGATCCTCCGGCAGGAAACAAATCCGTAGGGGAGCTTCGGGAGATTGCAAAGCTGGCGGGGGTTCCGTTTATCGTAAAGGGCATTATGACTGTGGGCGGTGCCCTGAAGGCGGTGGAAGCGGGAGCTTCCGGAATTGTGGTTTCCAATCACGGAGGCAGGGTGCTGGATCAGTGTCCGGCTACTGCAGAGGTGCTGCAGGAAATTGCAAAAGCAGTGAAGGGCAGAGCCAGGGTGTTTGTGGACGGGGGAATCCGTTCCGGAACAGATGTATTTAAGGCCCTTGCGCTGGGTGCTGACGCAGTGATCATTGCAAGACCGTTTGTGACTGCCGTTTATGGGGGCGGCGCAGAAGGCGTGGCGCTTCTTACTGAAAAGCTCGGGGAGGAGCTTCGTGATACCATGCTCATGTGCGGAGCAGCGTCCCTGAAGAAAATTGATGAATCTATGGTATGGAAAGGCTGAAAATAGTGTTTTTGCACGTTTCTGCCGAAAGAATCCTGTGAAGGTTTGTCGAATTTTGTCGAAACATGGGCGCGCATGTCGATGTGTATACGTGGGATCGTATTGAAATAAGACTCAGAATTATTAAAATATTGTTACAAATAATGCTGAGTGAAGTTCAAGTAATGTAACAAAGGAGTGATCGACAGTGGGAGAGATCAGAGTAGCTCTTGCGGATGACAATAGAGATTTCTGTGAAATGCTCGCAGACGTGATTGGTTCAAATAAAGAAATCCGTATTGTCTGGACAGCGAGCAACGGTCGCGAGGTATTGGAGCAGATTGAAAAGGATATTCCGGATGTTCTGGTGCTGGATAACATCATGCCTTATGTTGATGGGATCGAAGTGCTGGAGCAGTTATCCGCAAAAGAATTTGTCCGCAGACCAAAGATTATCATGCTGACGGCCATGGGGCACGAGGCATTGACAAAAAGAGCCATGGACCTGGGTGCGGATTATTATATTGTAAAGCCCTTCGATATGGGGATTCTGATGAAGCGGATTTACAATCTGGCAGGGCGCAGCGGTCTGGTGCAGGGGCAGACAAACCGCCGGTCCGTTTCTTCAGAGGATGGCCTTGTGGCTTCCAGTCTTGAAATGGATATTACAAACCTGATCCATGAGATCGGAGTTCCGGCTCATATCAAAGGATATCATTATCTTCGCCTGGGCATCAGGCTGTGTGTGGAGAACATGGAGCTTCTGGGAGCAGTAACAAAAGAGCTTTACCCTATGATTGCCAAAGAGTTTAATACAACCTCCAGCAGAGTGGAGCGGGCCATCCGTCATGCCATCGAGGTGGCGTGGACCAGGGGGAGCCTTGAAATGATCGACAGTCTCTTCGGATATACCGTGCACAACGGAAAAGGAAAACCTACAAATTCCGAGTTTATTGCCCTTCTCAGCGACAAAATCAGGCTGGAAAGAGCTTCCGCATAAGAATCTGCACGTTCTTTCTGCAATTGTCGGGACAGAAAAATGAAATTATGGTATGATGTATTGGATTTGCAGCCGTCCCGGCTGAATCAGCAGGCAGGAGGAATATATGGCAGTCGTAACGCAGGAAAAAATAGACCGGATCAATGAGCTTGCCCGGAAGGCAAAGACCGTGGGATTAACAGAAGAAGAAGCAGCAGAACGGCATCAGCTTCGCCAGGAATATCTGGAGAACTTTCGGAGAAATTTTGAAAGTCAGCTTTCACAGATTCAGATTGTGGAGCCGGACGGAAGTGTAACACCGGTTGTAAAAAAGGAAAAAAAGAAAAAAAACTGAGAAATATGGAACAGGATGTCGGTTTTCGATGAAGAAAAAAAGGACCGGTATCCTGCTTCTTTCTGTATACTTCTTTTTCGGGAGGGACAGAAAGATGAAAAGAAACGGTGTATTGGGAATGATCCGGCTGTCTGCAGTCCTTCTGATTGTGCTGACGGCAGCATTGGTCACAGGATTTGCGGATTCGGATGCAAAGGGGGAACAGATTCAGCAGCTGGAGACGCTTCTGACCCGGAGGGTCAGCATTATGCAGCGATTTATGTTCGACGGAAAGGAAGATGCAGGAGAACTGTTTCTGCTCCTGTCCGAATTTGAAAACTATCCGCTTTTAGCAGAGGATTACAGAGCTGCAACACAGGCCCTGGATTCGGATTATGACAGGATCATCAATATGAAGCTTCTGGAGGCGGATTGCCTGGAGCACAGAGCAGCCTGCGGGCTTTATAATGTCACGATCCGGTGGTATCTGTCCGGCTGTGACGGATACAGCTCCGAAACCGGATATTACAGGGTCCGAACAGATATCGTAAATAACCGGGAACGCCTTGCGGATATCCAGATCATTGACGAAGGATAGAGAAGAAGAAAAAACCAGAATCAGGAAAAGGGGCCATGCAGTACTTGCTATATGAATTAAAAGACTATACCGATCAGCAATATGAAAAAGACCTGAACAGGGTGCCGCCCCAGAGAAGAAACGCCGCCATGCAGTATTTTTTTCTGCAGGACCGCAAGCGGAGCATTCTTGCATACCGGCTGCTGCAGGCGTGTATCCGGAAGGAATTCGGGCTGGAGCTGACACCGGAGTTTGCCTTCGGACCCTATGGGAAGCCTTCCATAACAGGCCATCCGGAGATCTTTTTCAGCATGAGCCACTGCGATACAGCAGCGCTCTGCGCTGTGGACATTGCGCCTGTAGGCGCCGATGTGGAAAACAACATTGAAACGGAAAAGAGCCTTCTTGAAATGGCATGCGATCCCAAAGAGATCCGCAGGATTCTCTCCTCAGAGGATCCGCAAAACGCCTTTGCCGCGTGCTGGACCAGAAAGGAAAGCGTATCAAAGCTTACAGGCACCGGCATTGCAGGGATTTCCGACCCCCGAAAGCTTCCGTCGGAAGACGGCGGAGGGTATTTGTTTTATACAAGAACCATACCGGAAAAAAAGCTGGCTTTTTCCATCTGCAGCCTTGCACCTCAGGAAAAGAAAACTGAGTAACCCGGGAAAACTGAAGAAAAAGTAAAGAAAAAAATCCGTCAGAAGAAGTGATTCTCCGGCGGATTTTCTGCTTTTTGCACAGAAAATCTGCTTTTCCCGCAGATTCTGTTTTCCTGCTCATTTGTTTCATATATATTAGATTCTGCAATGAAAGATTGTATATGTAATTCATTCAGAAAGGAGGCAGACGGTTTTCACAGCGGAAAACCGGGAAGTTATGGCTGAATATTTATCACCTGGCGTCTATGTCGAAGAATTTGAATCGGGCGGGAAACCCATGGAGGGTGTCGGTACCAGTACCGCAGGCTTTATCGGTCTCGCCGAGAGGGGTCCGGTCGTTGGACTGCCTCAGCTTGTAACCAGCTTCGCCGATTTCAAGAGAAAGTATGGCGGGTATCTCTCAGAAAATGAATTTGGGGAATATCGTTTTCTCTCATACGCGGTAGAGCATTTCTTTATCAACGGAGGTGCCAGAGCATTTATTGCAAGAGTAGCTCCGGAGGATGCAAAAAAAGCAGAAGGCGCAGTTCCGGAGGATGCACCGGTTCTGAAGTTTGAAGCAAGAGATCCGGGTCTCTGGGGGGACAGCATCCGCATTACCCTGTCACCGGCATCAAAATCAAAAACACAGATCCTTGCCATTGAGGAAGCAGGCGGAGTAACGGAATACCGTGTAAAGAACTCTGCAGGATTCCAGGCAGGGGATGTGGTGGCATTCCGGGATGGGGACACTGTGATCTTAAACCGCGTTGTGAAGAGTCAGGACAACCGGATTCAGTTTGCAGAAGCATTTCCTGACAGCGTGGTGGACACCGGTCTTGTTCCGACAAAAACCATCGCTTCCTGCGAGCTGAATGTTGAAGTAAAGTACGAGGACATTGTGGAAACATACGACAATGTATCCTTTAATGTTCAGTCACCGAACTATATCGGCAACCGGATGGCAAAGTCCGATCTTGTTTCTGTGACAGCAGATATTCCGGACGCAGTAGAGACTCCGTTCGCACTCATCGCCGGAGGCGATGCAGAAAAGGCAGTGTGCACCGTTGCATTCAGCGGCGGCAGCAACGGCTCTGCAGCAAGCATTACGGCTGCTGACTTCATCGGTGTTGACAACGGTGCCGGAAACCGCACGGGTATCCAGGCATTTACCGACAACGACATGGTTTCTCTCATGGCAGTTCCGGGAGTCACCGATCCGAACGTACAGCTGATGCTGACTGCACATTGTGAAAGCATGGCCAGCCGTTTTGCAGTTTTAGACATTCCGAGAGACTGCAGAAAGGTGACCGATGTCATCGCTCACAGAGATCTGTTTGACTCAACCTATGCGGCTTTATATCACCCATGGCTTGAGGTCTTTGATCCTCTGGACAAGAAGAACATCGCCATTCCGCCTTCAGGCTCCATTCTCGGTATCTATGCGAGAAGTGACAACAGCCGCGGCGTGCACAAGGCACCTGCAAACGAAGTGGTACGTGCCTGCACAGGACTGGACTGCCAGTTCAGCAAGGGCGAACAGGACATTCTGAACCCGAAGGGCGTAAACCTGATCCGCGCATTTGCAGGACAGGGTATCCGGGTATGGGGCGCAAGAACCGTTTCCAGCGATCCGTCCTGGAAGTACATCAACGTAAGAAGACTCTTCATCTTCATCGAAGAGAGCATCAAGGCCAACATCAACTGGGCAGTATTTGAACCAAACGATGAAATGCTGTGGGTAAGAGTAAAGCGGACCATCGATGTGTTCCTCACCGGACTGTGGAGAGCAGGATCCCTGGCAGGAACAGCACCGTCAGAGGCGTTTTATGTGGATATCGGCAGAACTACCATGTCACAGGATGATATTGACAACGGAAGACTGGTCTGCGTCATCGGCGTGGCACCGGTGAAGCCGGCAGAATTTGTAATCTTCCGCCTGACCCAGAAGACCAGCGAAGCCGAGTAATCCCAGTTACCCAAGGAAAGGAGCAATTGAGCAATGGAAGGTTATCCACATGGAAAATTCCGGTACAGAGTCGAAATCGACGGCATGGATGCAGCAGGCTTTTCCGAAGCCTCCGGCTTCGACCTGAATATCGATGTGATCGAATACAGAGAAGGGGATATGGTTCAGACACCGATGAAGCTTCCGGGTCTGAAGAAATACGGCAACATCACCCTGAAGTGGGGGCTTACTTCCTCCATGGATATGTATGACTGGATCGCAGTGGGCATCGACAACGAAGTAGAACGGAAGACCATCACGATTACGGTCATCGATGACGCAGGCTCCGACGCTGCATCATGGCAGGTGATCAACGCATGGCCGGTAAGCTACAAGGCACCGGATTTCAATGCGACTGCATCTGAGGTGGCAATCGAATCCTTAGAGATCGCCCATGAAGGAATGACAAGAATCTCATAATATATTCAGAAAAATAATCATCAGAAATGAACTGCAGCAGGATGCCCCGAAGGCTGCTTCGGGGCATCGGGCTGCACGTGGCCGCCCGGCCCGGCCGGGCAGTCATTTTGGTCATCCCCGGAGGGGATGCAGGTTCGCAATGATTTATTGGAGGTCATTATGGCATTTCAGACAGAATTTACATTTACCCTGCCAAAGGGTTATGTGGACTTTCAGGGAGTTCTTCACAAGGAAGGTGTCATGCGCCTGGCGACGGCTGCAGATGAGATTCTTCCTATGAGAGATGCGAGAGTTCAGCAGAATCCCGGTTATCTCACCATCATTCTTCTGGCCAGAGTCGTAACAAAGCTGGGTTCTCTTCCGGCGGTGGATACGAAGGTCATCGAAAATCTCTTTACGATGGATCTGGCGTTCCTTCAGGATCTTTACCAGCGGATCAACTCCATGGAGATGCCGGTTTATCACGGAATCTGCCAGCACTGCGGCAAGGAAGTGGACATCCCTGTAAATTTTATGAACGCCGGGCTGTAGAACTGTATCCGGCGGAACGGATCTATGAAGAAGCGGCGTTTTTGGCCTACTATCTTCACTGGAGCCACGACCAGATTATGGAAATGCCCCATCGGGACAGAATCCGGTGGTGCGGCGAGGTTTCCAGGATCAACAGCAAGCTGAATGACGAACCGGAAAATGTCTTTGCAAAGTATAACAAGGGAGGGTTTGTAAATGGCGGACGATAGAGTCACAGGCAATATGAATTTTACTGTGTTTCTGGGCTCTCTGCGCCTGAGCTTCTCCAGGGTTTCCAATATTTCAAGAGAAATGGAATACGAGACCATTCAGGAAGGGGGCAGAAACGATGCCGTCTACACAGTTTCCAAAGGGAAGCAGGGACAGCAGACTCTGATCCTCGAGAAGGGAATTTCCTCTGCAGGAAAGGACGCTCTGAAGGATGCAGGACTGTATCCCGGCGCCGCAGTCCGGGAGCCTGTACTGATTATGGTCATGGCCCCCGCAAAGACGGGAGGAAGAAAGCCGGTCCGTTCCTATTCGTTTGATGAGGGGTACGTGACAAAATGGGAGATGGGAGATCTGGACGCAACAGGCAGCCAGATTATGATCGAAAAGATCGAAATCGCCCATTCCGGTCTTGTGGAGGCTTCTTTGTAGAAGCAGAAACAGTTTTCTGACGGCAGAAAGCAGGGAGGTATGCAAGCATGATCGCACCGATGATCACCACAGCACAAAACTCCATAAATACGCTGGATCCGGGCTTTGCCGCAGGAATTATGGGTCACTGGAAAACCTTTGCTTCGGGAATGTTTCCGGGAGCTGATCTGGTGCACCTCAATCCCCGGGAACAGGAGCCTGCAGCCGAAGGGCCCGCCCTTCACGTTCAGGTAATCCTGCGCATGATGATGCAGTATCTGACAGATCTGGAACTGAATTTCCAGCCTACTGCCATCCGGGGGGGAGATCTCTTTGTGCTCCGCAGCGCTTTGGAAAACAACATGAAGATGCTTGCTGTGGCGGATCAGAGACAGTACGCAGAGCTTCGGAAAATTTTTGTTCTTCTGGAAAATCTGGAAAATACATACAGACTCCAGACGCAGCTGGAAGCAGAAGAAAAAAAGAACCTTGCTTTGCTGCAGGAGCAGCAGGGCAGCCGGAAAGCAGAGAGCCGTACAGCAAAAACGGGCAAAAAGAAGAACCGCAAACAGAAAAAGCCGGTGGCAGCAGACCAGGAAGCAGTACAGCAGCACCAGAATCGCGCCGCGCAGATACAGGCTCAGATTCTGCACACCCGGACCGAGCTGCAGCAGCAGAGTCAGGAACTCAGGCGGTCCATATTTACAAAAATGGAAGAAAAAACCGTATCTTCCATTTCAAATCAGAGTCATTCTTTTTCAAGCTCTCTCCTGTCAGTACAAAGACAGCAGAACGGAGAGGCCAGACAGTTTGCAGGCGAAGTACAGCGTCTGTCACAGACGCAGCAGCATACGCTTTTTTCCATGATTACAGGATCCGGTTTTCTCACCTATGTAGAAAACCGAAAGGAATTTGCAAGAGATCCTGCCGCTGTGGAAAAGATCGCAGAACTGCTGCAGTCTGCAGGTAAGCAGGCAGCAGAAGACGCCTTCCGGCTCACAAAAACAGAACAGACAGGAAGCACCGGCCCCGCCGGTGAGCAGGCTGCATCTTCTTTTGCCCTGCAGCAGGATGCAGCAGGGGCACAGAAATCATCTCCTGCCCAGGCAGGCGCAGCCGTCCCTGCGCAAAGCGAAACAGAGCTTGTGCAGAAGCTGATCCGGCAGATTTTCCGAACAGAAGACACCCAGCTGAAAACCATTGTGAAGCGGATGATTCAGTCCGCCCGTCAGGAACAGACGGGACAGAAGGAGCAGGCCGTTTCCGGTTTCGGGGATGAGGCTGCGCTTTTTTATAACGTCTATGAGTCAGGAGGACTGAGTACAGAACCGGCTCTTCCGGCTGCAGACGGGCGGGAAGCTGCTTTTGCAGCCGTTCAGGCGCAGGGGATGCTTCCGGTTTTTCGGGATCGTCTTGTTCCGGCTGCACTTTGGCAGACCTTTTACAATGAAAAACTGCAGAACAGCCTGACGCAAAGTGCGCTGTTTCCGTTTTACGGACAGACCGTTTATGAGGATCATCCGGTCTTTTCCGAAGGAGGCGCAGCGTATGTTTCCAGAGAGGTGCATAAGCTTTTTCGTGGGGATATGCGCATGACAGCGGCGCTGCAGCGTGCATTTTATACAGAAAATCAACAGACTCAATGGATGCAGAACCGGCTGTTTTACGGTCTGCATCAGATTATTTTTGAGAACCATCCGGATTTTACGACAGAGCATACAAGTTATTCAGACAAAGGCACTCTGCAGCTTTTGCGAAACAGCAGCGTGCAGCAGGAGACACAGGCATTTTTCAGCCGCACCCGGGAGCTGCTTCAGGAAATCCGGCAAACGGTGATTCCGGGGCAGGCGGGAGGCCAGGTCCTGATCCGTCAGGTATCCCGGCTCCTTGAGGAGATCCACACCCAGGCACAGGGGCGTGAGCTTCTGCTGACAGAAATAAGGAACACTTCCCGGTCAGAGGAGCTTGTTACCAGGCTTGCGGAAGTGAAGCAGCTTATCAGGGAGCATACCACACAGCAGCAGCGGGATGTTTACGGGATCGAGGTGCTTCTGCAAAAGACCGAGCAGCTTCTCTTCGGCTCCGGGTCTGCAGGGAGGAATCCTGCATCCCGTCAGGCCTTTGGAACAAGAATCCATGAGAAGGTACAGCGCATGGCCCGGGCCATGCAGGAGCCTGCGGGGCAGACAGCGCCCGGTGAGCAGGACGGCAGGCTGAGCCTGTCAGACGCAGCCGGAACTGCAGATGCGGATATCCGCACCATTACAGGCTCCATTACAGAGGTTCCGGTGGTTTCCGTTTCCATGGAACACAGAAAAAGCACACAGGAAGCTGAAACCGGCCTGCCGGCTTCGGAGAAAAGCCCGGGGCAGGAGCAGAAAACAGAACCGGTCATGTCTGTGCCTTCACAGGATTTCATCCGGACCGGGGAAAAGCCGTCAGGCTTCCATTCCCCAGCGCCTGAAAAGGAATCAGGTGATGTGCAGAGCACGGTGCTGGAACACAGAAATACAGAACATACCCAGACGCTGATCCGGGAGACGGCGCAGGCCGTCCTCAGGGAACGGGAAGCTTCGGCTGAGGCTGCGGTTTCTCCTGTTTCCGGTTCGGCGCAGGAGCGCCGCTCATTGCGGGAGGATTCTTCCGGAAAAAGGGATTCTCCGGACATTTCCGAAAGCAGAATGCAGCTTCTGGAAAAAAATATTTATAATGTAAATTCATCTTTTGTTAATCAGATAGCGGGTGGGAAGACAGAATTCCGTGTTCTTTCCGGCGGGGATACTCTGATTCATGTAAACCGCGGGGACAACGCCATTACGGTGATTCCTGCAGAAGGAAGAGCCCGGGTTACGGTCAGAGATATTTCCGGCCTGCAGCTTTATGAAAGCGGAAGCGAATCCCCGTCCTACCCGGGGCGGCCGGTTTCCGTGACTCTCCGCAATCCTCAGGAGCATAAGGAGGCAGCAGCCGCTGCCCCTCTGCGGGAAACGGAAAAGGTGGTGGAGCGGGAGCTGAAGGATGTCCGCATTATTACGGAAAAGGAACAGAAAAACAGCAGCAGTCAGCTTCAGATGGTGAAGGAGCTGGAGCGGAAGGTTTCGGAGCAGGAGACCCGCATCCGGGAGCTTTCGGAGCGGCAGAGCCGGGAGGTGCAGAAGCTTTCCGGGGCGGAGCTGCAGCGTATAACGAAGGAGATTGTCGGAAATCTCAACAGAGAGATGAGGCTTGAGCGTCAGCGCAGAGGCTTTGACTGAGGCAGATAGACAGGAGGCAGGCAGATGGCATATCAGAAAGCTGTGATCCAGGTGGAAGGGGAGCGGAAAAACAGTATCGCTGACCGGATCTATGTCATGTTCAATCCGGCAGAGTACAATCTGACCGATGGGGCAGGCTACGCCGAGAAGAAGATTCCGGGGGTGAACGGTCCGGTGACCCAGTTTATTTCCGGGGAGGCTTCCACTCTGAAGATCAGTCTTATGTTTGACACCTACGAGACCTCGCCGGACACTGCCGGGGCAAATGTTGCAAGAAAGCTTGATACAAAGAAAACCGTAAAGCCTACGGATGTCACGAAGCTGACTTCCAAGATCGTGAAGCTGACGGAAATCGACGGAAAGCTTCACCGGCCGCCTATCTGCAGTTTTATCTGGGGTTCACTGCATTTTCGGGGTGTGATCACCGATGTGCAGTCTCATTACACCATGTTTACGGAGTCCGGCATGCCGGTGCGGGCAAGGCTTGAGGTAACCTTCAAGTCTGTTACGGACATTACAGAGAGCAAGAAGCAGTCCCCCTTTGAGTCTCCGGACCGTACAAAATACAGGACACTGGAGCAGGGAACGCAGCTTTGGCATATTGCAGAGCAGGAGTACGGGGATCCGTCCCTGTGGCGGATGATCGCGGAGGCGAATGAAATCGACGATATCCGGAGGATTGCGCCGGGAACCATGCTGAGAATCCCGGCTCTTTTGTGAGGCAGATCAGATGGCAGATTTAATGAGTGACCGGACGGTCACGTTCCAGTCGCTGAAAAATAAATACGGAGATTTTATGGTGCCCGCGGTAAAGATCCGGGCAAACGGAAAGGACCTTATTTCGGAGCTTCACCTTGCAGTGGAAAATGTTTCCATCGTTCAATCCCTGAACTCTGCAGGAAGCTGCAGCTTTTCCGTGGTAAATGCCTACGATCAGGGAAAACGGGAGTTCGACAGCGGGATCAAACGAAAGCTTCAGCTGGGGACCATTCTCACTGTGGACATCGGATACGGTTCTGCTCTTACCACTGCGTTTAAGGGGTATGTCAGCAGTGTTTCCTACAGCTTTCAGGACAGTCCCGCCATGGATATTACGGCCATGGATGTGCGCAGGCTTATGATGAACACCACCAGCTCCTTTCGGATGCTTGGAGGAAAGACCAGCTCCGATTTTTTCCGGGAGGTGATGGAGCCGTATAAAAAGCTCTGCACAAATCTTCAGATCGACCGGACCACGGACACCGCAGAAGAACAGACCATGACCCAGAACACTTCCGATTATCAGTTTGTGCAGTCGGTGCTGGCGGTTCGCGGAGGGCGGGAGTTCTTTGTTCTGGGGGACAAGGTATACTTCCGGAAGCCGGAAAAGGTCAAGGCGCCTGTTACAACCCTGACCTGGGGCAGCAGCCTCCTTTCGTTCCGGAGAGAAGCCTCCTATCTGTATAATGAAATTCAGGTTCTGGGGAAGGACGAAGCAGGAAACCGGGATGTGCTGGCAAAGGCCACGGTAAAGGCGTCGGACCCTCAGACCATTGTAGTTGCAAAGCCGGAGCCGGTCATCGTGGGGGATCCCTTTGTGACCGATAAGGAAAAGGCGGAAGCGCGGCTGAAGGAAGAGCTTCGCAGGCGTCAGAAAGCATCCCAGCGGGGAAGCGGATCCAGCGTCGGTATTCCGGAAATCGTTCCGGGGCGGTTTATCCGTCTGGAAAAGCTGGACTCTTCGCTGGATAAGAAATACTACATTGTAAGGGCAAGACATACCCTGGGAAGCGGCGGCTACACCACAGATTTTGACCTGGAGGGATGGGAATAGTATGGAACATGATTTTTTGCTGGATGCACTGCTCCCGGATTCTTCGGGAGGAAACAGCACCATTGCCGGGGTGACCACCGGCCGGGTGACAAAAAACTGGGACAAGGATCATCCAGGCATGGTTCAGGTGGAGATCAGTCTTGGAAAGGACCGGGTCAATGTAACCCGGTGGGTCCGGGTGATGCAGCCGTATGCTGCAAAGGAATCCGGCACCTACTTTCTGCCGGAGGTGGACAGTGAGGTTCTCATCGCCTTCAATATGGGAAATGTGGACATGCCTTACGTCATCGGCTGTCTGTGGAACAATAAGATTCCGGTTCCGAAGCAGACGGCTGACAAGGACAATTCCGTAAAGCGGATCCGGACTCTGGGGGGCAATGAAATCGTCTTTGACGATAAAAAGGACAAGCAGACCATCACGGTGTCTACACCAAAGGAGCTTCAGATTATTATAGATGACGGGAAGGACACCATTTCCGTTAAGGATAAAAAAGGAGAAAATCTCTTCACCCTCAATGCCCAGAAGGGTGAGATCACCATAAAAGCAAAGAGCAAAATCACACTGGATGCAGGGGGGAAAGCCCAGATTGTTCTTGACGGCAAGGCGGGCAAGGCTTCTGTGAAGGCCACGGATGTGGCTGTTGAGGCCCAGAAGGCGGTGAACATCAAGTCCCAGCAGCGCAGCGACAGCAGCACCCAGTATGAGGTAAAGGCCAACGGAATGGCAAAGATTCAGTCCAGCGGAATGCTTCAGCTGAAGGGAAGCATTACAAAGATCAACTGAGGAGGCAGCCCATGACAGACGATGCAAAGCGGTTTCTCGGAACCGGGTGGAAGTTCCCGGTGACGGTGGATCCCAATACCGGCAGAATTCTGACTTCAAGCTACGAAGAGGACATCGAGGAAGCCATCCGGATCATTATTCTCACAAGAACCGGAGAGCGGATCATGCGGCCGGATTTCGGCTGCCGCGTATACGAGTATGTCTTTGACGGCATGGAATACACCACTGTAAGTCAGATGGAACGGGAGGTCCGTGAGGCCCTGATCCGCTGGGAGCCACGGATCACCGATGTTGAGGTGCAGGTGGAGACCGGTGAGGATGCCAGCCGTCCCGTATTTCATATTCAGTATGTTGTCCGGTCCACCAACAGTCCGTACAATTTAGTTTTTCCATACTATCTGAGCGAAGGCTCAGAATAGCAGTTTACAGAAAGGAGGCAGGGGAGCATGATTCCATCCATGGACAGTCGGAACAGAGAGGATATTCTGAAGTACATCCGTTCCGTTTCAAAGACCTATACTCCGGAGTGGCGGTTTGATCCTGAAAATCCGGATCCCGGTGCGGCCCTTGCCATGATCTATGCAGATCTCTTTGAAGGAAATATCCGGAGATTCAACCGGATTCCGGAGCGTTACCGGATCGCATTCTACAACGAGCTGGGGGCTTATATCCGTCCGTCCGTGCCTGCCGAGGGCTACGCCTGCTTTACACTGGCAGGAGATCCGGAAGGAGGCCAGCAGGTGCGCAGAGGCACGCAGCTGACGGCGGAAACAGGCAGCGACTCCGGCTATACAGTCTTTGAGACCCAGGAAGATGTTTGCGTGGAAAAGGCGGAGCCGGTGACAGCCTTTGCGGTGAGCAGAACGCAGGACCGGATTGTCTGTCTGTACGATCAGCAGGGGCAGGAGGAACCGGATCCGGCACAGCGGAGCTTCCGTCTGTTTTCCTTTGAAGGGGAAAATCTTCAGAAGCACAGAATGTACTTCTGTGCCGACCACCTTCTGTGCATCGCAAAAAGCGCATGGATCACGGTGCTTCTGAATCCTCACGATACAAAAGAAATTTCTGCGGAAATCCTTGAGGCTCTGTGTGACGACCGCCTGGCGGTCTGGGAGTATTATACCGGAGACGGATGGATTCTTTTTGCTGCAAAGCAGGCAGGGGCAGACCGGATCCGGCTGTTTAAGGGCGGGGAGCAGCCTGCCTTTGCATCCATGGAACGAAACGGAAAAGAGAGCTTCTGGATCCGCTGTACGGTGTTTTCTGTGGAGCCTTTTGCACAGCTTCATCTTGACAGCCTGGGGCTGTCGGCTTCCTGCGGGGAGCTTGCGGCGGATTCTGTTTATTCGGCAGATGCGGACCAGGATATTCACCGCTTTTATGCTTTTGGCCCTTCATTTTCCGTGTTCAGTGAGATGTATGTAGCCTGTGAGGAGGCCTTCTGCAAGGCCGGGGCGGACATCCGGATGGATTTTTCCCTGTATTTTGTGGACGTGCCGCTGGAATACCAGGAGGAGCCGGGGGAAATCCGGTGGAAGCCTGTGATGAAGCGCAGCAGCATCAAGCTGGATCAGGAATTTGATGTTACGGTGCAGCAGGTGATCTGGGAGTATTACAACGGAAGCGGATGGGCGAAGCTTCCGGGACTGAGGGATAGTGAGGATGTGTTTCAGGTAAACCCTGAGGCAGGGGACCTGGAAGGAATCCGCCGTGTAACCCTTTCGTTTGTGTGCCCGCAGGATATGGAGCGGGTCCTTGTAAACTCTCAGGAAAATTATTATATCCGGGCAAGAGTGATCCGGGTGAACAACGCATATAAGACCAGAGGGCGGTACCTTTCTCCTGTGGTGGAGGGGCTGACCTTCGGCTATACATACGAGGAAAGACCGGTGCTTCCTGCGGAAGTGCAGATGGAAAACGGCATGGCGGAAGATCGTGCCCACCGGGAGCTGCTTGCAGATCCCAACCGCTTTTTTGTTCCGTTTCAGCGGATCCGGGAGGAAGCAGCGGCGGTGTATCTGGGATTTGAGCAGCGGCCTTCGGGAGGTCCGGTGCGGATGCTGTTTCAGGTAAAGGATACCGGCGGGGCTGCAGCCGGACGTCTTACCTGGTCTTTCTCAGGGAAACGGGGCTTTGTTCCTCTCAATGCAGCCGACGAAACAGAGCATCTGAAGCGAACCGGCCTTGTGAGCTTTATGGCGCCGGAGGAAATGGAACGAATGAGCCTCTGGGGCAGAGATCTGTACTGGATCCGGATCGAGGATGCAGAAGGTACTTACGAGGATCCGGAGCGTCCGGCGGCGTTCCCTCCGGTGACGGGCATCTATATGAACGCTGTGCGGATCCGAAACGTGGAATCGGGAAAGCTGGAATACTTCCGGGTGGAACCGGAAGCCGAGGAGGTTTCCTGCAGGCTGCTGGAGGGCAGTGTGCAGGATGTGTCGGTGGAGGTACTGGAAGAAGGCCGGTGGGTCGTATGGCAGGAAGTGGAACACATCTCCGGCGACGAAGAAAACGACCGTGTATACGCTGTGGACCGAACCCTGGGAATCGTCCGGTTTTCTGACGGGATTCACGGGAAGGCGCAGGTATCCGGAGCAGAAGATACCATCCGCGTGACCTACAGCACCGGAGGGGGTCTGAACGGAAATCTTCCGGAGGATTCTTTGGGAGGCGCCCGGGTTTCCCTGGGAGCTGTGGACCGGATCTACAATCCGGCAATCCTCTTCGGAGGCTGTGAAGAAGAAACCGTGCCTCAGGCTATGAAGCGCACAGCGGCTGCGCTGAAGCACCGGGGCAGAGGGGTGACTGCCGGGGACTATGAGGCTCTGGCTCTTGCTGCATCCAGAAACGTGGTGCGGGCAAAGTGCTTTTCCGGGTACAACCATCTGGGAGAGCGTACTCCGGGAGCTGTGACGCTGGTTCTTCTGCAGAAGGACCCGGTTGCCTGCAGGGATCACTTCCCGCAGCTTGTCAGACAGGTGGAGCACAGCCTGAAGGAAAAGATCAGCGGCAATCTCAGAGAACGGGGACAGTTTTTTGTAACCGGTCCCCGGTTTATGGAAATCTGCGTAAAAGCGGAAGTAACCGTAGGAAGCTTTCAGGATGTATTTCCTGTGCAGGAGCAGGTAAAGGAATCCCTTGCAAGTTTTCTTGATCCTCTGACAGGAAATTTTGATAAAAACGGATGGGAGATCGGAAGACTTCCGGATCTGACCCAGCTGCAGAACTGCCTGAAGCGGATTCCTGCAATACGATATATCGGAAATATTTATGTAACTGTTTATACCAATGCACAGACAGGGCGCGTGGAGATGGATCTGGAGCAGGCGGGGCAGATGGCCTTTGCCCTTCCGGTGTCCGGCGTCCACGAGGTTTCTGTCCGTGTGGATGAGGGAAGGTGATCCGGATGCTTGCGAATATCCGCCTTGATGATGAAATGTTTTCAGAAATCGCGGAAAACGCCGGAAAACTTATAACAAAATATTCCCCGGAATGGACGGACAGAAACGCCCATGATCCAGGCATAACCTTTCTGGAGCTCTTTGCGTGGATGAAGGAAATCCAGCAGTACCGGATGAACCGCACCGGCGAAGAAACCAGACGGCAGTTTCTGAAGCTGCTGGGCCTGGCCCCTGCTTTGCGAAAGCCTGCGGAGGTGTGTCTTTCGGTAAAGAGCAGAGAGGATGTGACCCTGCCTAAGGGTACTCCGTTTTACGCAGGGGACATCCCCTTTGAAACAGAGGAGGCATACTTTGTATCCGCTGCATCTGTGACAGGAGGCGCATTTGTGTCTCAGGACACCTGGATGAAGCTTCCGGAGCATGCCGTGGAGCAGGGAAACAACATGCAGTTTCCCATGTTTGGAAAAACACCGTCCCACGGCGGGGAGTTCCGCATCTTCTTTGACCGGCCGGTAAAGCAGGGAGAGCCTTTTTCCCTTTACGTCCATCTCAGCGAGGACTACGAAATCAGGAGGAACCCGGTGACAGAGGAGTTTCTTCCTCTGACGGATATCCGGTGGCAGTATTTCAGCCGGGACGGCTGGAGGGACGCGGAAGTTCTTTCCGACGGAACCAGCGGCCTGATTCGAAGCGGCAGAGTCTGTCTGCTTTTTGAAGATGAAATGCAGGAGAACAGGGACCATGCGGAAGCAGGCGGATATGCCCTCCGCGCCGTTTTTGAAGCAGGGCAGTTTGATGTTCCGCCGGTACTTGCGGGAATCAGCTGCAGCAGTATCCCTGTGATACAGAAGGAAACCCTTGCGGATTTCCGGGATGTGAGCTGTGCAGGTCCCGCAGACCTTGCGGCAGGTCCGTCCTACGGGGAGATGACCATGCCGTGCAGATACTTTGTACGCAGAGAAGCCGGATGGGAGGAAACTCCTTTTTCAGAGATTCCGTGGCCTGCAGAGGTAAGGATCGTGAGCTTTCACGAGGATTATCTGCACCTCATGAATCCGGGAGAAGGAGACGGATTTCCGTACCAGCAGTTTTTCCTGGAGCTGGATCATCTCATGGCAGACGGCTTTGTGCTCATGGTGGAAGAAGCACCCGGCGTGTATCAGCAGTGGGAGCAGGTTTCGGACTTTGATCTGTCCGGGCCTACCGACCGGCATTATATCTTCCGGGAAAAAACCGGGGAGCTGGTGTTTGGAGACTGCGAGCAGGGCATGGCGCCGGAAGGAGCGCTTCTGGTTATCCGGTGCGCCCGGACCATGGCAGAAGGCGGAAATGTAAGACCGGGAAGCATCCGGCAGACAGGGGAGCTGCCGTATCTCCCTGAGATAAACAACGAACTCAGTGCGGATGGAGGGGCAGACGGCGAGACCATCGACGAATGCTTCCGGAGATATCTGCGCAGCGCAGCGGAAACCGACCGGGCAGTCACCTTTGCGGATTATGAGGAAATTGTCCGAAGGACTCCGGGGCTCATGATCAAAAGCTGCAGAGCCTTTCCGGCAGCCAGGCTGCCGCGAAGTGACGGCAGTGTGGAGGAAAACTGTGTCAGCATCGTGGTGCGCCCTTATTCGGGAAAGAGCACCGGGGCGCTGTCTGCGGGCTACGTGGAAAATATTCACCGCTATCTGAAGGGGCGGAAGATGATCGGCACAAAGATTCAGATTCTTTCCCCGGAATATGTGGGGATTCATCTCTTTGCAGAGCTGTCGGTGCTTCCGTATTACAGAAACGCCGAAGAAGAGATCCGCAGCGCCGTGGAGGCATATTTTGCAGAGATTTCCGGAGAGTTCGGAAACGCGGTGCAGTACAGCACCATCTACGGAATTCTGGATACTCTTGATTGTGTATCCCGGGTTGGTTCTCTTGTACTGGATGCCCAGGGACGGAATATCCGCCGGAATCTTTCCGGGGACGTGCTCCTTCCCGCAAACGGCATGGCTTACCTGAAGGAAGCAGAATTTGCACTGACAGTATCGGAATAGGGGGCAGAAGATAATGAGTGTCCGCAGCAGATACTTTGTTTTTAATAAAGAGTCCGATTATCAGAAAGGATTCTTTCAGAATACACAATACACACAGACCGGAGGTCTGCGGATCGCAGACCCCCAGGCAAAGGAGGCCGCGGTTTTCTTTTCCAGGGTTCTCGACAGCAGGGAAAGTCAGTCTCTGTGGCACCGCATGACGGTGCAGTCGGAGAGTCTGGGGGATTCCTCCATCCGCTTTTCCTTTTATGTGTCGGAGGAGCGGACGGTGCAGTACCGGGGGCAGCGGATGGATCTGCTGCAGCTGATCCGGGATCCGGGGATTTCCGCAGCAGAAAAGCAGCATGCCTTTGCCCCGTATTTTGTACGGTCTGTTCTGAATCCCGGGGATATGCTGCTATCGGAAGCAAAAGGCCGCTATCTGTGGTTTACCATAGAGCTGTTCGGTCTGGGGGCGGAGTCCCCCGTCATCCGCCATATGCGGATTTCTCTTCCCAGTCTTCCCTGGGCAGGCTATCTTCCTGAAATCTATCAGGCAGACGGAAGCGGAAGGTCCTTTACGGAGCGGTTTCTCAGCATATTTCAGTCGTTTTACGATGATCTTGATGAAAAGCTGGACCGGGTGGCAGAGGTGTTTGACCCGGCGGCGGCCGACGGGGAGATTCTCCGGTGGCTTGCTTCCTGGATCGATCTGGATGACCCGTTCCTGTGGACGGAGGAGCAGCTTCGCTGGCTGGTGATGAACAGCGCATCCCTTTACAGGCGAAGGGGAACACGGCAGTCCGTATCGGACATGGTGGAGCTTTACACCGGACAGAAGCCGCTGATTGTAGAACAGTATGAGACAGACAAATTCCGGGACAACGACCGGCTTCAGAGCCTGATGCATCAGCTGTACGGGGATCATCCCTATCAGTTTACCGTAATCGTCAATGAAGAATGTGTTCCTTCCAATGCGGAGTACCGCACCATCCTTCGGATTATCGACTGCGTAAAGCCGGCGGAAATGGAAGTGAATCTCGTTGTTCTGAAACCATATATTTTTCTCAGCAGGTATTCTTATCTCGGAATCAACAGCGTTCTGGGGCAGTATCGTCAGGCGGCGCTGGACGGCTTTTCTACGCTGCCGTTTACCGAGCTTTCGGAGGATTCCGGTGGTCGGGAGTATGCCGTAAAGGAAGGAAAGGGTGAAGAATCATGAAAAATCTGAAATATTTTCCGTTTGAACGGAACCGGTATTTTTACGGAAAGCTTCTGACTGTGGATGATTTTCAGGCAGAGCAGAAGTATATGAACGATAAGCGGCGTCTGCTGAACCGTTTCCTTTACGGATGCGGCGTAGTCAGCGGCATGAATGTGGTCCGGGTGGATGATACCACCGTTTCCGTGGAGATGGGGCTTGCCCTTGATTTCTCCGGAAGAGAGATCGTCATCGACGCGCCGGTGATCCGCAGACTGTCCCTCATCGACGGCTTTGAGGAAGCCAGCGACGAAAATGACAGCGCAGGCTATCTGTATCTTTGCGTGGACTATGCAGAGACAGGAAAGGAGCCGGTGCACAGCGTTGCAGGTACCGGTGCGCGGTCTTCGGAGGATACAGAATACAATAAATACGCAGAGGGCTACCGCCTTTACCTCACGTCCCGTGAGCCGGATCAGGAAGGCTTTACCGCCGCTCATTTTTACCTTGATTCTCAGACGATCTTCTGGGGAAAGGGCATCCGGATCCGCCAGATCCTGCCGAAATACGCAAGATCCGGACAGGAAACCGTGATGAAAATCGTGGTGGAAAATATGGGGCAGCAGCAGCCTTTTGCTTTTTCCTATGATCTGCAGTTAAGCTGTCTGGAAAAGGACGGAGCAGATAGAGTCACCGTATCCTTTGATGAAAAGGAACACGAAAGCTCCGGCCGCTATGAGTTTTCCATCCCGCTGAAGGCCCTCAATGTAAAGGATATTTCAGGAAGTGCAGCCGTGGTGCCGGGAAGCTTCCGGCTGACCGTGGCAGATCAGAATATCCCGGCTCAGGCAGAGGGCACCAGCATCTGCGCAGTGGCTTCCGAGGATGTACGGCAGCAGATTATGAAAAACTACTACCGGTCAGAGATGGAAGAGATCGTAAAAAATACATACCAGCAGAGCATCTATCTGGCAAAGATCCGCATCATCCGGGCCGGCACAGCCTACGTCATCGACGAAATCGAAAACATGCCGTTCGGGCAGTATATTTTCAACAATTCCCTGGCATCCGCCATCAACGATATCAATACCAGAGCCTTTGATGCCCTGGAAAAGGAAGGCGGACGCCCGTCAGACACAGCAGCTTCCCAGACCCTTTATCCGGGAGGAAGCAGTCTGACCTCAGCCTCCGGCTCTGCAGTGCTGGATCTTGTCATCGGCGGTGTGGAGGGCCAGAAGTTCTTCTCCGAAGAAATCACCCACGGCCTTGGCCTGGGCCCTGTGTTTGTAACGCTGGGACAGGCAGTAACCCTCAGCGATGACAGCGACCGGGTGTTCGGGGATGCTTCCGTATTTATGGAGGACAGCAGCACCACTCTGGCCGATGTATCTCTTGCGGCAAAGGTCAATGTAAAGGACGGAACCTTCGTAATCGGCGCAAAAATCAACGAGCCTACCAGCGCAAAAAAGCTGCGGGTGGAATGGATGGCCGTCCGCGACATGCGGGAGCAGAGCCTGCAGCCGGATATGAAGCGGCTGATGATCCGCCCGGAAATCTGCGACCTTGAGATCCGTGAAACCTGCCATTTCCAGGCAGTGTTCACCAACGTCACAGATCAGCAGGTAACCTGGAGCGTCCGGGAGCCGGAGGGCGGTACCATTGACCGCAACGGCATGTACACGGCGCCAAACGTACCGGGAGTATACGAAGTCATAGCGGAAAGTACCGCATATCCGGAGCTGACCGCATCCACGTTTGTGGTAGTAAGAGAAACGAAGGAAACAGGAAGCCGGCTGTAATACGCCGGAGACGTGCCGCCTGCGGCACACGCAGGAGGCGAAGTGCCCGGAGGGCACGAAAGACCGGAAGGAGGTGAGCAGATGATCATTGGCAGCCTGGAGCATGAATTATCCGTGATCCGGATCATAGATTCCGGGGAGGAGACAGAGCTCCTTCTCTGCAGGGATCTTCGGAAGAAAAAAGAGCAGGAATGCCTGGTTCTCAGGATTCTGGACCAGGAACAGATCCGACGGCAGATGCCGCTGCTTTCCGCACAGGCAGCAGATCCTGCATTTGGGGACTTCCTGGGATGCTTCTCTGCTCAGGGCGCCCTTTGCTGTCTGTTTCGATGGAAAGAGGGAACCCTGCTTTCTGAGAAGCTTGCGGCAGAACCATTCTCTTTGAGAGAACGGCTTACTGCAGGCAGAAATCTGTTTGCTCACATGATGGAACTGAATATGGATCCGCGGATTCAGCAGGAGGCTCTGCGGGACGAAAACCTGCTCCTGGACGACACCCTTGCGGTTCATTTCAACTATATACTCCGGGAACTTCCCGGAGAGGACAATGAGGAAAGTCCCGTTCTTTATCAGCGGATCGGCGAAATCCTGCGGCTGCTGTTTGAACGGGAGCTGGAGCAGAAGGTGAGCCCGGAGCTGAAAGCCTTTATTGAGGCGGCAGAGCAGGGGCAGTATCCCTCCTATGTGGATCTTTACCGGGAATACAGCCGTCTGCTGCAGTTTCTTCTTGAGGAGCTGGAAGCCGGGAGGCTTCGCCCTCACAGCATTCTTTATGCATTATGGGAACGGATCAAGGGGCTGTCCCGCTTCGTGCGGCCTGCCATTGCCGTTCTTCTCGTTACGGCAGCTCTGATCTATCTGATCTGGAGCCTGGCAGGGGGCGGCAGTGCGGGAGACAATGCAGCCCATCATGATTTTGATCAGATCGGAACCGTGAATATTTCAGAACCGGAAGCAGGAGTAGGAAAATGAATTTCAGAGGAAATTTCAATCTCATGACATCGGTCCGTCTCGTCAGCCGCAGGCTGGTGCAGATCGTGGCCATGCCGGTGAATCAGGCATATCGCCGGATGCGCCGGAGCCTGGGAAGCAGAGGCCTTGCATCTGCCGTTTCCAACGATGTGCGAAACGGCGTAAAGAAGCTCTTTGCTCCAAAGGAACCTTCCCTGAAGGACTATGTGGCTCTGCCCCGGTATTATGTTTCAAAAAAACTGATCCTTGTGCTGGTCATTCTCATGATCCTTTTGCCGGTGATCTTCCTGCGGTTTGTCTATCCGGCGGTTCAGCAGCATTTCCTCACCCGTACCATGTACATCAACACGGAGGAAATGTACGGCTACACAGGAAAGGTAAAGATTCTGTCAAGAGATGCAGACCAGGTTCTGTATAAGGGACAGATGGAAAACGGCCGGATCACCGGAGACGGCACCCTGTATGATTACAGCGGAAACCTGATCTACCAGGGCGGCTTTCTGATGGAAATGTACGAAGGCAAAGGAGAGCTGTTTTATCCGGAGGGCGTCACAAAATACAAGGGCGAATTTGCCTCAAATCTCTACGAAGGAAACGGAATCCTTTACAACCGGGACGGGTCCCGGCTGTATGAGGGGGAATTCAGCACAGGACGCTACAACGGCAGCGGAACCCTTTATTACACCTGCGGGCAGGTGCAGTATTCCGGAAGCTTTGCAGAAGGTTATCCAGACGGCACGGGAAGCCTGTACAGCGCCGACGGCGCTCTGGTATACGAGGGAGACCTGAAGTCCGGAAAATTCAACGGAAACGGAAAGCTTTACCAGAATGGAGCAATTCTTTACGAAGGATCCTTTGAGGATGGAGCCATGAGCGGAACCGGAACCGTTTATTCCGGAAAGAACATTCAGTATGAAGGAGAATTCAGCGCCAACCGGTACAACGGCACCGGACGGCTTTACGATATTGTGACCACAAACCTCATCTATGACGGAGAATTTGTGGACGGAAAGTACTGCGGACAGGGCAAGCTCTTTGACCGCAACACCGGCGCCCTGATCTACGAAGGCACCTTCTACGACGGCGTCTACGAAGGGGAGGGCACTCTGTACGATCCGGAAACCGGATATCCTCTTTATTCCGGCGGTATGCGCCAGGGACTGTACGACGGAACAGGCGTGGAATACAGCAGCGCCAACGGCGCAAAGATCTATGAAGGAGAGTACCTGCTGGGCTATCGCCACGGAGAAGGCTGCTCCTATATGGAATACACCGGAACAGAGTATGACCGGGGCTACTACCGGCTCAACGAATTTGTGGGATCCTCTGAGCCGGATGACGACGGAACCATCACCCTTCCGGACGGAACTGTGGTGGATGGCGACGGCAATATTATACAGGATCCGGATAAAGAGCCGGACAACTCCGGAAATTCAGGAAATTCCGGAACCGATGACCCGGGTTCCTCCTCCGGAGGAAACAGTGACAATCCTGGAGGCAGCAGCGGCGGTACAGATACCGATCCCGATATATCCGGCGGAGGCTCCGCCGGGGGAAATGCCTCCGGTGGGGGTGTGACTTATTCGGGCCCGGAAACAGCGGACAATACGATTGACTACAGCAGTCTCGCAGCGGTTTCCACCTTAAAGGAGGCCCAGTCGTACTTCTCCGGAGAAAACTCCGAGTGGGAGCTTGCGGCAGGAACCTCTGTGGTATATGAAGACGAAAGCACCGGCATGGGCCTGACCCTGCAGGCAGATGAAAAGGGTAACCTTACCGGTGTGGATGTGTGGAATGATGCGGTGCTGGAAAACGGCGTCTATGCAGGGATGACAAAGGAGCAGCTGACGGCGGCTTTAGGAAACCCGGTGTCAGAAACAACCGAGGAAATGGGC
>JBJFFZ010000135.1:0-30322 GCA_051892195.1 Anaerovoracaceae bacterium | reverse complement strand
AACAGCATCTGCTGTCTTTCCGTCCACATCGATGACATAATCAGCGGCGGCCTCGTAAACAGCTCTGCGCTTCTTCATAAGCCATGAGATATACCCCCTGCTCAGATACCTGCTGAGCAGCGGACGTTTGTCTCCGTTCTTCTTCACACGCTCAAGGACCGTTTCCGGCTTTGCTCTCAAAAGAACGATCCGCCCGGAAGCTCTGAGCATTTCCAGATTTTCAGGCCGCAAAACAGTACCTCCGCCGCAGGATATCACGGTGTTCTGCACCTGAGTCACCTTTTTTACCGTCTCTGTTTCGATATCCCGGAAGGCTTTTTCTCCCCGTTCTTCAAAGATCCGCGCAATGGTCATGCCCTCAGACGCTTCAATAAGCTCATCGATTTCCTTCAGCTCATACTGCGATTTCTCACAGATTCTGTGGCCCACGGTGGTCTTTCCGGTTCCCATAAATCCCACCAGTGCAACATTGTTTTTCTTTTCCTGCCGCTTTCTCACTTCGCCGGCAGGAATTCCTGCCATGGCCTGATGAATGGCATTCAGGGCTATATCAAGCTCATCTGCATCCATCTGCCCCGGTGCTGATATTTTTTCTGCCGATGCAAAGGTCAGGACGGAGCCGAATACTTCCCCTGCCATTCTTGAGATTACTCCCAGAGGTCCCATGGAGATGGCAATGACAGGTACAGGATCCTCTTCCTGTTTCATATGTTCGGAGGCGCGCAGCAGCGTCAGAACGTCAGCAGAATTCTGCGGCATCACTGCAATCTTTGCAATATCCGCTCCCATAGCTTTCATACCCTTCAGACGGGAAAGGATTTCCTCCATGGAAGGAGTCTTTTCAAAATCATGATTAGATAGAATCACCCGAACCTGTTTTTCGGAAGCAAGCTGCATAAGCGGCGCGAGGAATGCTTCTCCAAGCATGTATTCCAGGTCGATGAGCTGAATCTTCCCTGAAAGAATGGCCGCCTCGCACAAAGCGGCGTACTGCTGCTTCGAGAGCTCCCGCTCTCCCCCCTCCGCCTTTGTACGGAAGGTAAATAGAATCGGCTTTTCCTCCAGCTGCTCTTTCAGCTTATCTAAAGCAACCAGAACAGAAGGGATGTCATCTGCTCTTCTGAGATAATCCACCCGCCATTCCACCAGATCCGCCGGCGCAAGCATGATCCGGGATGCCTGCTTCTTGATTTCTTCAATATTTTCAGCTACAACCGGGATGCAGATCTTTGGCTGCCCCTCTCCGATCCGAAGCCCGTTTACTTCAACATACTTACTGCTCATCTGTTTCACCTGCTTCCTCAAAATCATCCTCAATGGGAACAGGAACAATCACTGCCTGAGCCTCCTTCAGAGCATTTTCCGGAACATAGATTTCGATGGGATAAACGCTTTGCTGTCCGAAAACAATCTCCAGATAATTTCCTCCTCCCTCGTATCTGCGGATACTCGGAATTCCCGCACCGCGAAGCTTTGATTCCACAATATCCGCCTCAAAAGAGGTCTGCACTGTGGTCAGATAAACACCGTCCCTCCACGGATCATGCTCTTTTTCCTTTTTTCTGCCGAATATCATATCTCAAATCTCCTCTGCATACAAAACAGGGACGGCCCATGACCGGCCGCCCCGTAAAAGTGCTTCTTTCGTTTAGCAGGCTTTTGTCTTTACCTCTTCCACAAGCTTTGCAATAAACTCTTCTGTCGGAATCTGTCCCAGATCCCCTTCCTTGCTGGAACGGACAGACAGGTTTCCGGTTTCGATTTCCTTTTCGCCAATGGTTACGATATAGGAATCTCTGGCATTTCTTGCCTCCCGGATCTTGTATCCGATCTTTTCGTTTCTGGTGTCCGTAACAGCTCTCAGACCTGCAGCCTGACACTTCTTTGCGAGTTCTTCAGCATAATCAGCAAACTTTTCTGTAACGGTGCAGATCTTAACCTGGACAGGCGCCAGCCACAGCGGGAATTTTCCTGCAAAGTGCTCTGTCAGGATACCGATAAACCGCTCGATGGATCCAAAGATTACACGGTGGATCATAACCGGTCTGTGCTTTTCGCCGTCTGCGCCTACATAGGTGAGGTCAAAACGCTGCGGCATCTGGAAATCCAGCTGAATTGTACCGCACTGCCATGTTCTTCCGATGCAGTCGTTGAGATGGAAGTCCAGCTTCGGGCCATAGAATGCTCCGTCTCCTTCATTGACAACATAATCAATGCCCTTGTCCTCCAGGCATTCTCTCAGTGCATCGGTTGCTGCCTCCCACTCTTCGTCTGATCCCATGGAATCCTCCGGTCTTGTGGAAAGCTCAATATGATAAGTGAATCCGAACAGGCCGTAAACATAATCGATGAAGTCGATTACGCCGGCAACCTCCTCCTTGATCTGATCCGGAAGCATAAAGATATGCGCATCATCCTGCGTAAAGGTTCTTACGCGCATGAGCCCGTGAAGTGCTCCGGAAAGCTCATGTCTGTGCACCTGACCCAGCTCTGCCATACGCATAGGGAAATCTCTGTAGGAATACATCTTTCTCTTGTACACCAGCATGGAACCAGGACAGTTCATCGGCTTGATGGCATAATCACCACCGTCGATCTTTGTAAAATACATATTTTCCTGATAGTGATCCCAGTGACCGGATCTGTGCCAGAGATCCTCATTCAGAATCAGCGGCGTCTTAATCTCCTGATATCCTCTCTTTGCATGCTCCTGTCTCCAGAAGGACTCCAGCTCATTTCGGATAATCATACCGTTTGGCATAAAGAACGGGAAGCCAGGGCCCTCTTCATAAATACCGAAGAGATCCATTTCCTTGCCGATCTTTCTGTGATCACGCTTCTTTGCTTCCTCCAGCATGGCAAGATACTCGTCCAGCTCCTTCTGCTTAGGGAATGCTGTTGCGTAAAGTCTCTGGAGCATCTTGTTCTTTTCGTTTCCTCTCCAGTATGCACCTGCAACACTCTGGATCTTAAGAGCCTTAACCGGGCCCGTTGAAGAAAGGTGCGGGCCTGCACAAAGATCCGTAAAGTCTCCCTGCTTATAAAACGAAATAACAGAATCCTCAGGAAGATCATTGATCAGCTCTACCTTGTACGGTTCGCCCTTTTCTTCCATGAGCTTCAGTGCTTCCGCCCGCGGAAGCTCAAATCTTTCCAGTGCAAGATCCTCTTCTACGATTCTGCGCACTTCCTTTTCGATTGCAGGGAAATCCTCTTCTGTAAATCTATGGTCAAGGTCAAAGTCATAGTAGAACCCGTTATCAATCGCAGGACCGATGGCCAGCTTTGCCTCCGGGAACAGTCTCTTCACTGCCTGGGCCAGGATATGGGATGCGGTATGCCGGAAGGTCTTTGCGCCCTCCTCATCGGCAAACTTGAGAATCTCAAGGGTGCAGTCATCAGTAAGTATATATCCGGTTCCCTGAACTTCTCCATTTACCTTAGCAGCAACTGCTTCCTTTGCAAGGCCTCTGCTGATGCTTTTGGCAACATCGAGGACACTGCTTCCGTCTTCCGCCTCTCTGACACTTCCGTCAGCCAGTGTTACTTTAATCATTGTTATCCTCCATCTTCGTACCGGTACTGCGGTTTCCATCTCAATAAATCCATAATTACCATTGTCTGAAACACACAGTATTCCGATTTTTTTCATCATTTAATTATATATGAAGGAATGAGTCATATCAAGTCAATATAATATTTAATGCCGGCAGATACGCTGAAAGCTTCCTGTAAAAGCAGCATTTACACACCGGATTGAGGATGATTGCTGTAAATACAGTCTGCTGCAAGCTGTTCCATCCTGACAAACGGCTGACGAAAGGGATCTTCGATCTGTGCGTAAACCTGAACCTCCACCGAAGGCTCCGTAAGAATTACTTCCTCTGTTCTTCCCGCCCGGGGATCTGCCTTCAGGGTGAGAGGAAACGAAAAGGAATACTCCTTCACTGCCGCTCCATCTTCAAGAACGATACAATTCCCTGAGTCATTATAAAGATATACCTGCATCCGAAGCTGCAAAATCCGCTGACTTCCTGCTTTTTCGAGGCAGGATTGCCGCACATGCTCCATGTAGTCCAGAATCTCATCCTCATCAAAGGAAAGATAGCCCTCTGCATACTCCTCTCTGTCAAAATACATGGCTGCGCCCTGGGCGCAGTTCTCCGCCGCAGTGTCCAGAAGGTTCTGAAGCCCGCGGCATGCCCGCAGGTCATCATGAAAGATCATGGCATTGACATTCACAATTACCAGGGCGAGAAAGGTAAGAAATACTTTCATAAGCTATAACAGCCTTTCACTTGGAAATTCATTTTCCAGCACATAGAGCATCTGGTTTTCTTCCCGGGAAATTCCGAACAGGGCGGGCATTGCCGCAATTCCCTCCAGGGGGACTGACATATGAAAAGAGATCATTTCTCTTGTGTCGTATTCCCCTGTCCGGTATTTCACATCCTCAGAGGTTTCGATCCGGATATTTTCCTCCGCGCAGGAGGTTACATCGGAAACCGTACATCGAAGCTTTCTGAGATTATCCTGGGAAAAAAATCCTTCCGCTTTTGCCTGCTCACAGGAGTTTTCCACTGCCTGATTGATTCGCTGGATCCGGTAGTCCATATTCTGCTGAACCGTAAACTGAAGCATAAACGCCAGCATAATCGGAAATACCGCCAGCAGTACAAGAAATTGTTTCATAGATTCTTCTCCATGACCAGCTCCTGCTGCCACATCTCCCGAACACCGCTGTAAACGGAATTATCATCGCCCGCCACCAGCTGAAAGAGAAAGCAGCCCAGGGATACCATTGCAAGAAATACAAGAAACTGTTTCATAGAATCACGATTCGCTTCCGCTGCCGGATGTGTTTACGGCAGGTGTGATGGCATCGAGATTTGTCAGAACATTTGTTGACATAAGCTCTGCCTTGTCTCCAAACTGTGAAATCATTCCAGAAATAGCAATACCTAACATAATCATAGAGACCATAACGATTAACTGTTTCATAGTAAAATACCAGCCTTTCTCTTTTGTTTTTATAAGCTACAACCTTTGCTTTTCATGTACCTCTCATGCTATCCCATGAGAAGCCCCATCATTTCCTTCTGCTGAAGGAAATACGCCACATACAGGAAATCAAAGAAGATCAGAATCAGATTTGCCATGACCGGAATGTACAGCAGATTGCTGAGGGCCTCATCCCTCCTCCGGATCACAGTGATCCGCTCCTGCATCAGCTGCCGCTGAAAGGATGTCAGATCCTCGTAGATCTGCTGAGGTAAAAGTTCATCCAGAAGAACGATCATGCCTGCGTATTCTCTGGCATGAGGATCTCCGGTCATGGTTACAAATTCTCTGACGGCATCATTGCCTTGCCCCATGCGGATCAGGGACAGCATTCTCGCGTAAGGAAGCTTCAGCATCCTGCACTGATCCATGAGCTCTGTCAGCATCTGCTCTGCTGTAATCCGCTTCTGGTCCGATGCAGCAATCCTGTTTCTGAGAAATGCAGTTCCCTGCGAAATCTCTTTCCGCACGGTTCCCCTCCTGTGCAGAAAACGGAGCTGTTCCTTTATTTTCAGATTGGAAGCCTCCTGTATGATCCGCTGCCCGACGGCTGCGATTTTCTTTTTGTTATGCCGCAGCAATGAAGCCCGGCTTTGCTCCCTGAAGATGATTGCAATTCCGCTCACCCCTGATAACAGCATCAACAACTGGACAAAGCCTGCCCCGCAACTTAGATTCATCCGTACCTCCTAAATATTTCTACAAATCTGTTCTTCTTCTGCGCACCAGCTGGCCCGCAAACAGGTTCACTCCGAACAGAATGACAATCAGAATAAACATGGAGGATGCCGTAGGATCTCCAAACTGACTTTCCGCCAGCTTTGTTATGGAAATTCCCATCTGCCCTACCGAAAGAGCCACAACGGCCCCAAGAGACCCCGGGATCATAAAGACGGTCATCCACAGAGTTTCATTGTTCTCACGGAGCCGTTCCTCCGACAGAATCCGTGCCTCCCGCATCTGCTTCAGAAGCTCCTCCATAGCCAGCTGAATGTCTGTTCCGTACAGAAACGCCTCACGGATATTCACAGCCAGAAGCCGTGCCCAGTCACTGTCCACCGCCTGAGCGAACTGATCTGTTACTGCACGGATTTCTTCTGCGGACCGGCATTCCCGCAGCCGCAGCAGCAGAGAAGAAAGATACGGTGCAGTTCCGGGCAGTTCATCTTTCTGGGATGCTGCTGCAGCCATGGCGCTTTCAATATTGCAGTGATTCATCCGATAGGCCGAAAGCAGTGCTGACACCAGAGTTTCCCCCTCATTTCTGATGTCGTTTCTGATATTTCCGCAGCGGACGCGAAGAATCAGATACGGAACTGCTGATACGGATATCCCGGCTATTATTCCGGTGCCCACTCCTGCAAAGGGAATGGCAGCCAGGGCTGCAGCCGTCCCGGCTGCGAAACAGATTCCAAGAAACGTCCTGGCCCCCGGTCCGGTGCCCGGCAGCATGCCCAACAGACCATCGATATGCTGATATACCGTTCCTCTGGGACGGATGTTCTGCTTCCTCTGCTCCATCCGAAACCGCATCTGAATCCGAAGCAGCAGATTCTGCAGCTCCTGCCTCAGAAGCAGAAGCTCACCGGAAAGAAACAGCAGAAACAGAAAGGGCTCAGCATACCCGCGTAATATGTCTGACACAATGCTCACCTCCCAGCTCCTTCAGAATTCTGCGGAACTCATCGAAGGCTTCCGGATCCTCCGCCATCCCGGCACGCTCCTTGTCTTCGGAAATATGGTACCCCCATTCCCATGAATCCCGAAGAACATCATACCGGCAGATCTGCCTGTAATGAACCTGATGAAGCTCCTCCTCGTACGTCATCTCATAGATTGCATTGAGCCGTTTCTGACTTTTATCACGAAGCTGAATAAAATGAAAAATATAATCAAAGCTTCTTGCAACTCCCCGGGCTGTCATGCTGAGATCTCCGCCCATGGATTTCACGATCTCCGCTGCAGCATCCATGCAGAAATCGCATGGTTCCCTCTCGTGAAAGGTCATCTTCATCCGCCTGTTTCCCTTTGTGCAGATTTTTACTGCAGTATCCAGCGCAATGCCGTCCCTGGCCTCTGCCAGGATAAAATAATCTGCATCACTGCGAAGAAGATGCTTCACCACCCCTTTCAGCTGTTCGCCGTCCGCAAGAATCTGGATCACGGGACTGCGGGACATCTGATGCAGAGGAATTTCCGGATCGCTTTCAATCATGACTCCCTCAAGCTCCGGATTCTCATAGCTCTGCCAGGTTGTCAGAAAGGACGATTTTGCGGTTCTTACGGCTCCGTTAAACGTTACGTTGTAGCCCAGCCGCACCATGCTTTTAAACAGCGGAATGCTTTCAACGGGAATGGTTTTTCTGGCAGCCTGTTCCTCAAAGCGGTACACCGGCACGGTATATCTCCGAAACACCATGACATCCTGCCCCTTCTTTGTCATATTTCCCTGAAAAACAGTAACCCGGGTGCCATCCAGCAGATAGATTTCATGCACTTCCTTTCCAATCCGTTCTTCCGGGGTAAGGAGAAGAAATGCTCTTACCATCTGCTTTCTGCGCTCCTCTGTAATTCTCTGAGGCATCAGTTTCATCTGTCCGTTTACCATAAAATAGATCCGGTCACCTATAATCTTTGCGGAGCTGCTGTCGTTATATCGCGGCAAAAACCACTCCGCAAGACCGCAGAGCCCCCAGTTTTCGTGGTATACCGCCTGCTCCGGGGAGGAATACCAGCGAGGATAGTCCATATTCTGATTTCCGGTTTCCGCAAGAATCCTCCGGATTTTTTCCATAAAATACGACCGCTCGTTTTCATAGCCGATAATGGCCCGCTTCTGAATCCTCAAAGCTGCCTCTGCGTTGAGATGCTCGCTTTTCCACGCATTGTCAAAAATGCTGCGCACCATGGTGCAGATTTCCTCAAAGCCTGTGGCCGATCCGCCTGCTTTTGCAGGAATCTGCTCCTCCTGCACTCTGTCTGCTAAATAGAACCTGTTTTCCATAACCGTTTCCACCTCCGCTCCTGCTGATATTCCACGCCGATGTTTTTCAGAATCATGGCCGCAAGCCCCCGGATATCCATTTCGTAACTGTCATTGCGGTAATCCAGAAGTGTCTGATGCTGCATTTCCGCCTGACGGGCATATCCGGTCAGAGCCACTTTACGGATCTCCTCCTTTGGAATGCCCAGACGCTGAGAGACGTACGACAGATCACAGGGATCCCTGGGATAATACTTATTGAGAACCACTCCGTCGTACCGGATCCCCAGTTTCCGGTACAGCCACAGCTTTTTTTCATATTCCCTCAGACTTCCCTCATTCTGGGCGAGAACAAAGTACCGCTGACCGCTGCTGCATAAAGCCCCTACGGCCAGACCGTTGTCCGTATCATTTCCGGTATCGCAGATAATCACATCGAAGCATCCGCAGATGGTTCCGATGAGAAACTGTGCCGTTTCCGGAAAAAAGCTCCGCACCTCCATAAGATTCCGAACCCCCGACATCATATAGAAATTGTCTTTGACGTGACACATCATCTTGATTTCTTCTGCCGACAGGGTCCTGTTATCCAGATGGACATGAAGATCCTCGATTCCATGAATCTCCCCCTGTATGTACTCACAGCTGGGTCTGCCGTTCATTCCGAGAAAAATCACATTGAGCTTTGGATACTCCCTGCAGATCAGCTGACTGACGGACTGAGCAATCATAGTGACTCCGTTTTTATGGTCGCTTCCGTGAAATGCAATCACATGAGTGTTTTCTGCACGATGCTCCATTATGATGCCACCTCCTGTACTATCGTCAGCCCGTTTCCGGAAAGGGAGACATAGTCGCACAGGGAAGCATATTCGTCTCTTGTGCATACAATCTCGATTCTGCTGATGGTATAATTGCTGTTTTCCCGGTCCAGAGGCGTATCGTGCTTCAGGCTCTCCTGATTTTTCACTTCCCGGTCCGCGGTATCCTTTACAAATGCGGCAGTGTAACTGCCCAGGTCCACCTTTCCTGCCTCCCCGTAAATATGAATCTGATCCCCCCGCCTCAGGGAACTGCTGACCATGTCGATCATGCTTTCATCCACGCAGTAAATGGACTGCCCTTCCTTCAGCACAATGTCATGCTCCTCCGCCACAAAAGCGCCTGTGATCTGGCTTCCCTTTGGAATAAACTGCTTTGCTTTTTTCCCGAAAAGGGCCGAAGCATTCTCCTTTGTCACTGCATTTTCCAGCTGATACTCTTTTGGAAAGCTCTGGATCACAAGGTGCTCCTCCGACAGAACCGTTCCCGGGTAGATATCCTCCGAAGCGGCTGCCAGGGGAATATCACACAGCAGACTCCTGCCGCCTGCCTCCCACAATACAAATCCCGCAACGGAAATCAGAACCAGAATCATTCCTGCAAAACTTCTTACTTTACTCAAGTAACCACCTCCAACCAATTCTTACATTTTCTGTAATTCAATATTAATTCCGTCTCCAGTAAATGTCAATTCTTTTTTGCTATTTTTTAACATTTATTACTTTTAATTGGAATTTCAGAAAAGAAAATTTCCATTTCTGGAAAAGAAAAAGAGCTGTACTGCCAGATTTACTGCAGTACAGCTCCGTATCGGGCGCCCGGCGCCCGCCAAACGTATTCTGTTTTCCTTCGATTTTATTTCATTCAGGAGTTTCCGTTCATTTTCCGGATCAGCTGCCTGACGCGCTCTTTTACGTCCTCTGCTCCGAACACTGCGCTTCCCGCCACAAAGATATCGACTCCGGCCTTGCTGATTTCCTCAATATTTGCCGGTCCCACACCGCCGTCGATTTCGATTTCAAAGCTCAGACCCATTGCCTGACGCATCTGGGCAAGGGCCTCAACCTTCCTGAGCGCTGAAGGGATAAACTTCTGGCCTCCGAATCCCGGATTTACGGACATTACGAGAACCATGTCCACATCTTCAAGAACCCAGCGTATGCTCTCCAAAGAGGTAGCCGGGTTGAGGGCCACACCTGCCTTGACCCCGAGGGCCCTGATAGCCTGAAGGGTTCGGTGCAGATGGGTGCAGGCCTCCTGGTGGACGGTAATATACTCCGTCTGGGGAGTCACAAATTCTTCAATGTAGCGATCCGGATTCTCAATCATCAGATGGACGTCCAGGGGCATGCCGGTCTTTCCCACCAGGCTCTTTGCCACCAGTGGACCGATGGTGATGTTCGGAACAAAGTGTCCGTCCATAACATCCACATGAACCAGATGCGCTCCGGCCTCCTCGATGGTCTTTACATCCTGTCCCAGTCTGGAAAAATCTGCTGATAAAATAGATGGTGCCAGTTTTTTCATTTTCTACCTCTGATACTTTTTTCTCATGCGCTCCCGAAGCTCTTCCATCTGCGCACAGTAGGACTCGTAGCGCTTTTTATGAATTTCACCTTCCTCAACGGCTTTGCGGACCGCGCAGTCCGGTTCGTTGAGATGTCTGCAGCCGTTAAAGCGGCAGCTTCCCATATAGCGGGCGATTTCCGGAAACAGCTCCTGAAGCTCGTCCTCCGAAACCTCCGGAGCATCAAAGGATGTAAAACCCGGCGTATCGAACACATGCCCGCCGAAATCCATAGGGAACAGCTCCACATGACGGGTGGTATGACGGCCCCGCTTTGTTTTTTCGCTGATGCTTCCGGTCTGGGCTGCAGGGCTTTCAGAATCCCTGCGGAGTGCATTGAGAATTGTTGACTTTCCTACGCCGGAAGGGCCTGCAAGGGCGCTCTTCTTCTCATACAGGTACGGAACGAGATCCTGCACGCCGTTCTGATCTGTAAGGTCCAGAAAAACCACAGGATAAACGCTGCTGTAGATTTCCTTCATGGTGAGGATCATTTCCTCGGAAACAAGATCCTTTTTTGTAAAGCAGAGCACCACATCCACATTGTTCATCTCCGCAGCAGCCAGAAATTTATCAACCACGGCAAGATTCGGTCTGGGATCTGCCAGAGCGGTCACTACTACAAACTGCTCCACATTTGCCACAGGAGGGCGCTGAAAGAGATTCTTACGCTCATGGATCTTTACGATCACTCCGCTTTTTCCGTCCGGCGAAAGCTCCACATCTGCCTCGTCTCCCACTGCCAGCTTCAGTTTTTCATTTTTGAAAACACCCCGGGCCTTGCATTCAACTACACAATCCCCCGTATCCACATAATAGAATCCGGCAATTCCTTTTACAATTACTCCTGTACCTATCAACTCAGCACTCCTGTATCAAAATTTGCCGTCCCTGACATAATGATCTCGTTGTCCATGATCACTCTTACAGTTCCGCTTCCAGTTCCGGAGAGGGTTACAGTCTCACCTCCGTCAGACTTCAGCCGGGACTGATTGTTTACCACATAATGCAGCCCGTTGCTGTCTGTGACAGTCACGGTCAGGGTGAATACTTCATTCTGTGCCTTGTCATAATCGATGTATAAAGGAATATCAACAGGTTCTGCAGAAGGCTCCGGTCCCATGCTTACAGTAATCCCCACGGACTGGCCGTCTTCCAGCATGGTGCCCGGCTCCACTGTCTGTGAAATAATCAGGTTTTCGTCCTTATCCGAATAAGCCTTTGAGACCTTTCCGAGGCGGAGCCCCGCCTCCTCCAGAAGCTTTTCTGCTTCGCTCTGGGTTCTGTTTCTGAGATCCGGAACTTCAACGCCCTTTTCTTCGCCCTGGCTGACCACCAGATTGACCTTTGTTCCTACTTCAATCTCCGTTCCAGGCTCCGGATCCTGACGGACCACATAGCCCTCCGGCAGATCGCTGGATTCATATGTGATTTCACCTTTTTTCAGGTCGTAGGATTCAAGGATGGTTTCCGCTTCCCGAAGCTTTTTGCCGATAAAGGTCGGGGTTTTCAGCTTGTTTTCATCTGTTCCTCTGCTGAGAACCAGTGTGATGGTATACCCTTCCTTCACCGATTCACCGGCATCCGGGTCCGTCGATATTACCTGACCTTCCTCATATGTATCGCTGAGGGCCGGAATTCCAAGCTTGTACTCCAGGCCGTACTTTGCAAGCTCTGCGGCAGCCTGTTCCTCCGTCATTCCCAGTACATCCGGAACGGAAATGGTCCTGGAACTGCCTCCGCTGCATCCGTGAAGCACCAGAAGGCTCAGAGGAAGGGCACAGATCAGAGCAAGAATAACCGCCAAAGCCGTGGCGCGCCTGCTCTGCTTCTGAGGCGGCTGCTTCTTTTCAGGTTTCTTTTCTTTTTGCACCACATTCTTTCCGTATGCCTTCCGCAGCTGATCAACAGACTGTTTTCTGAGGAAGCTCTCCTCCTCCATGGGATCCTGGTAATCAGCATCGTTTTCCATAAGGTCCTCAAAGCTGCTGATCTCGATCTCCTCTGACTCCTGTGTCCGGTGCTCTCCGCGATAATACGGTTTTACCTGTTCCGGCTCCCATGCCAGAGGTACTCCGTTGGCGGCATTGTCAAGAGCATAAATCAGCTCGTCCGCTGATGCAAAACGATCGGATGACTGACGCGCTGACGCCTTCAGCACAATGGCATCCATGAGAGATGAAACCGCAGGATTCTCAAGAGACGGTGCCGGCACATCCTCATTGAGGTGCATCATGGCAACGCTGACTGCATTTTCTCCGTCAAAAGGAACCTTTCCGGTGAGCATCTCATACATGACGATACCAAGAGAATACAGATCTGACTTGGCATCCACAAATCCGCCCCGGGCCTGCTCCGGAGAAAGGTAGTGAACCGATCCCAGCACGGTGGTGTTTGTATTGACAATGGTGCCGCTGTTTACTGCCTTTGCAATGCCGAAGTCGGCAATCTTGGCCACTCCGTCATCGGAAAAAAGAATATTGTGAGGCTTGATATCTCTGTGAATGATGTTCTTTTTGTGAGCGGAGCTCAGGGCCGAAGCAATCTGACGGGAGATCTCAATGACCCTTTTCTCGCTCATAGGAGCTTCTCTGCGGATCACATCACTGAGGGTATCTCCCTCCATCATTTCCATGACAATATAATAAATGTTGCCTTCTTTTCCTACGTCGTATACAGAAACCACGTTGGGGTGGGAAAGTCCCGCCGCCGCCTGTGACTCTCTGCGAAAGCTGTCAACAAATTTCGGATCCCGGATATACTCCGGCTTCAGTATCTTTATGGCAACAAACCGATTGAGAAGCCGGTCCTTTGCCTTGTAAACAACTGCCATTCCGCCGTCTCCGCGTTTTTCCAGCAGTTCATATCTTCCCGCAAGAATCTTGCTTGCCATTTCACTCTCCCCCTATATTTTTACACTGACAACGGTAATATTATCGCCGCCTCCGTGTTCATTTGCCTTCTCCACCAGATTGCTGCAAAGCTGCCGCATGTCGGATTCTCTGCGAACCTCCGCAAGAAGCTCCTCCGAAGTCAGCTCATTGTAAAGCCCGTCGGTGCACAGAAGAATCACATCCTCCGGCTTCACAGCAAAGGAATAAAAATCCGGATCCACCGTGCGATCGGCTCCAATCGCCTTGGTAATCATATTGCGGTCCGGATGAGATTTGGCCTCATCCTCTGTAATGATTCCCCTTTTCACCAGATCATTGACAAAGGTGTGATCCTCGGTAATCTGCTTTACGGATCCGTCCCTGAACAGATAAACCCTGCTGTCTCCCACATTGAGCACGTTTGCACTGGTATCGCTGAGATACATCATGATCAGTGTGGTTGCCATTCCTCCGGATGCACTTTCATCCGCAATGGCATAGATATGCTCGTTCACCATGAGGGCAAGGTTTTCTGTATACTTTCTGATCAGTTCTGTTTCTGACTTTGCCGGAATGGGATTTTCCCGAATAAAGGCAGCAATATCTGTCATGGCAGTTCTGCTGGCGAGCTCGCCGCCTGCATGTCCGCCGACTCCGTCGGCAACCATAAAAATGCCTTCCTCCGGCATTACAAAATAAGCATCCTGGTTGTTTTCCCGCACTCTGCCTTTATCACTTTTAAATCCGAATTTAAACATCTCTCAATCCCTTAAATACACCTATATACCGAAGAAGCGATTGCCGGAAACCGACAATCGCATTACTCTTCATTCGTTTCGCTATTCTATTTTACATCAATGCGGTCGGGCGGGCAATACAAGAATAATGGTTTGCCCAGTAACCTGAGTTGATGGTGCTGATGGAAACACCCTTGCTTGACGCTGAGTGAATGATTTTTCCATCGCCCATGTAGATTCCTACATGAGAATATTTATGAGAAGTGCTGTATGTACCTTTGAAGAAAACAATATCTCCCGGCTTCGCCTCACTCATGGAAATCACCTTACATCTCGATGCTATGCCGTCGCAGCTGCCCGGATGGGAGCTCCATACACCGCTCTGTATCATGACATATCCTACAAATCCGGAGCAGTCAAATCCGGTAGACGGAGACTTTCCTCCGCTTCTGTAACGGATTCCGAGATTTGGGGACGCCTTTGAAAGGATCGTCTGTCCCATATCCGGCTTTGTTTCTTCCTTTACAACAGCAAGGACTTCCTTCACAGTGCCGTACTTTATAGCATCGTCCGGCTCCGCATACTGCTTGATAATTCCCTTTGCGCTGAGATCGTCATAAAGCGTGTTCTCAGAATCTGCCAGAACTGTCCGAAGGGCATTTCTGGACACATAGACCATGGTTCCCCGGTCAAATTCCGTGTTTTCGATCTGATTCTTTTCTTCCTCTGTGAGAAGTCCGATTTCAATGGCCTTTTCGAATACTTCGTCCGGAGTATCCTGCAGGCTTATATCCGTGTATCCCAGAGCCTGAATGACCAGAACCAGGAATTCTTCCAGCGTAATATTGTCACCTGCGCCAAACACAGTGGCTTCCTTTGCAATGTCAATGCCCTGCGTATAAATATATCCGACATAGTTTGAGGACCATCCCGTCACATCGGAGTACGGATGGGAATATGAAGAGCTGAGCACATCAGACTCCGCCCCAAGCAGACGAACCACCATAACGGCCGCCTGAGCCTTCGTGGACTCGGAAGAAAGATCAAACCCGTTGCTTCCTCCCTTAAACAGCCCGTCCATATAAAGCTCAACAGCTGCATCCTCGTATGAGTCAGTAATATCTGCCACATCGCCTTCTTCAGCAAATGTTACACAAGAAAAAGACAACAGCAAACACAAGACTAAACCAGTTATTCGTTTAGAGATCATAATCCGCTCCCTTCGTTTCCAGGGTTTCAACTTATTAAATTCTGTTTCAGGACTAAAACCATTGAAGAATGCCGATTTCTTCCGTGATCCTGCCGATAGACCTGAACACTTTCTGAATTATAACTTAAGAATTGGATTATGGCAAACCCAATTTTTTCCATTTTTAAGTTTGCGGATTTTTTACAGACAAATTTCTGAATTATTAATTTCGTGTTACAATTTTGTTAAAATCGCTGAAAGGCAGTAAAATAAAAGCCATCAGCGTTGTCAATATCTGGTAAAATTTGCTTTGATAATAAAACTTTATAGTCTTTGTATTTTTTTAAAAACATTTCTGTCACATGCTCATTTTCGTACTTTGAGATGGTGCAGGTGCTGTATAGAAGCCTTCCTCCCGGCCGGACATACTGCGCCGCATTTTCCAGTATCTGCAGCTGAATATCCCCCAGCGCCTTAACAGCCTCTGCCCCGGTGTGAAGCTTGATTTCCGGCTTTCTCCGGACTACCCCCAGACCGGAACAGGGGGCATCCACCAAAACGCGGTCCGCCATACCGATCCACGCACGGTTCAGCTTCAGCCCGTCGTTTTCCACTGCCTCCACACAGCTTATGCCCAGTCTCTTTGCCGACTCCTGCATTAATGTGATCTTGTGAGGATGAATGTCGCAGGAAATGATTCTCCCCCGGTTTTCCATGCGCTCCGCGGCATAAAAGGACTTTCCCCCCGGTGCTGCGCACAGATCCAGCATGGTTTCCCCCGGCTGCGGATCCAGCGCATTGACCGCCAGCATGGAGCTGATATCCTGAACAGAAAACAGCCCCTTCCGGTAAGGTTCTGAGTCCATCAGCCCGGTTCCCTTCACATTCAGTGCCGTATCACGAAGCACCTGGTCCTGCTCTTCATCTCCCGTAACAGCAGGCTCCGTCTGAAAGCCCAGCCCCTCAAGCAGGGACCCAAGCTCCCGGAGGCTTGTTTTCAGAGAATTGACGCGGATGGTCAGGGGCGGTGCCATATTTCCTGCCTGCATGAGACGTTCCGTTCCTTCAAACCCGAACATGTCCATCCACATTTGTGCAATGTCAGGATGATAGGAATACTTTACAGAAAGATACCCGCAGGGATCCGCCAACGGATCGGGAATCCGGAACCCTCCGTCTTTTCTGCTGTAGGAACGGAGCACGCCGTTGACAAAGCCCTCCAGTCCCCGGCAGACCTTTTTGGCAATGGCAACAGACTCGCTGATGGCCGCATAATCCGGAACGCTGTGGGCAAACTCCAGCTGATATGCCCCCAGGCGGAGGAGAATCCGCGCCTTGGGATTTACCTTCTTAAGCGGCTGCTTCATGAGCTGCGCCAGTCTGTGATCCAGAAAGAACTGATTTTCCAGTACTCCGTACACAAGATTCCGCACAAAGGCCGGGTCCTCCGGTCCGTTTTTTTCTATGGCACGATTGACTGCAATATTGGAATATGCTCCTTTCGTATCGATCTCCAGGAGTGCATCAAATGCGGTTTTTCTGTTTTTGTCCATTGTATTCACCATAAAAACTGCTGCCGGCCGGAAATCCGGTTCAGCAGCAGCGGAAATAACGTGATTCTGTCTGATGGGGTCTATTTCAGAACCGTCCCCTCTTCGATGCGGTTTCCCTTCAGATAATCGGAAACCGCCATAGTCTTTTTGCCCGGCATCTGAATGTGGGTTACTGCTAAAACACCCTGTCCGCAGGCTACATAAAATCTGTCCTTATCCACCCCGATCACAGTCCCCGGCGCCGCATCCGATGTGCGGTCCGTGACCTCAGAGCCCCGGATCTTCATGGATACTCCGCAATAATCCGCGTATGCCCCCGGCTTTGCAGGCATGCCCCGGACAAAGCACTCGATGGCAAAAGCGCTGAGGCCAAAGTCAATACGCCCTTCTTCCTTGGAAATCATAGGGGCGTAGCAGGCAAGGGCATCGTCCTGCTTCTTTGGCTCAATGTCCCCGGAAGCGATCCTCGGCAGGTATTCTGCCAGAAGGGCTGCCCCCATCAGCGACAGCTCATCATGCAGCTGGTCTGCAGTTTTTTTTGCTGTTTCTGTCTCTGCTTTCGCAATCATATCCCCGGTATCAAGCCCTTCTTCCATATACATAAGGGTCACGCCGGTTTTTTCATCTCCGGCCATAATGCTTCGGTTGATGGGAGCCGCGCCGCGGAATCTCGGAAGAAGGGACGCGTGAATATTGACGCATCCCAGCCGTGGAATCCCAAGGAGCTCCGGAGGAAGGATCTTTCCGTACGCGGCCACAATGATGATATCCGGATCGATTTCCTTAAGATTTTCGATAAAATCCTGATTGTTCTTTATTTTTTCCGGCTGCGCAACTGGGATTCCGGCTGCCAGGGCAGCCGCCTTTACAGGAGTCGCCTGTACTTTCTTTCCCCGGTCCCGTGCCTTGTCCGGCTGGGTTACTGCAAGGCGCACATCATATCCTTCCGAAACAAGCATGTTCAGAGGGGGAACTGCAAAATCCGGCGTTCCCATGTATACAATTTTCAGCTGATCCTTCATAGGGTTACTCCTCATATTCTGCAGCAGCGGAGGCACGGTCGATGTAAAGAATGCCGTCCAGATGATCGTATTCGTGCTGGAAGGCTCTGGCTAAAAGCTCTGTGCCCTCGTATTCCACTTCATTGCCTTCCCGGTCCAGACCGCGAATCTTCACATAATTTGCTCTGGTAACGGGAGCGCACCTTCCCGGAAGACTCAGGCAGCCCTCCTCGTCCGTCTGTTCTCCTGAAGTTTCAACAATCTCCGGATTGATCAGGACAATGGGTCCGTCGCCGATATCCACAACAAAGATCCGCCGCAGGACCCCTACCTGGGGCGCCGCAAGACCCACACCCTCCGCATCGTGCATGGTTTCGATCATATCATCCACCAGGGTCTGAATCCTTTCGGTAATCTCCGGTACCGGGCGGCAGGTCTTTCTCAGAACCTCATCTCCATATTCAACAATATTTCTTAATGCCATAACAACCTCCGTAATTTATTCTGCAATCAGACATTTTTCAAAAATAATTTATGTAAAACTGTAAGGATCCACCTCTACAAGCATGGCGGTTTCTGTTTCCGCAGACAGGGTCCTTGCCTGCTTGATCTTCCGTATTTCCTCCAGATACCGGGGCGTCAGATCCACAGGGCTCTTTATTATAACATGATATCGCCATGTTTCATTTAAAAAAGCCATGTATGCGGGCTGCGGGGAAAAAATACTTCCTTCCTCCGACCAGGCAAGCCCCCGGAGGGCTTCATACACCTGCATGGCTTCTCCCAGAACCAGGCGCTCCTGCTTTCCTGAAAAAACCAGACGAAGAATATTGGTAAAAGGCGGATACCCTGTAAGACTCCGCATGCGGATCTCTCTCTGATAAAAGGACTCGTAGTCACTGGCTGCAGCAGTGCGGATGGCATTGTGCTCCGGCGCATAGGTCTGAATCACAACCTCTCCCTTTTCGCTGCCTCTGCCTGCCCTTCCGGAAGCCTGAACAATCAGCTGAAACGTCCGCTCTGCGGACCGGTAATCCGGAATATTCAATGAAAGATCTGCCGCAAGGATCCCCACAAGGCCTACATTTGCAATATCAAGTCCTTTCGCCACCAGCTGGGTTCCGATGAGTATATCCGTCTTTCCCCGCCGCAGTCCGTTCAGAATCCGTTCCGCTTCTCCTTTTTTCTTCGCTGTATCCAGATCCAGGCGGGCCACCGATGCCTGAGGAAAGGTCTGCCTTGTCAGCTCCTCGGCCTTTTCGGTGCCCATGCCGAAATGGCGGATATGAGGACTTCCGCAGGAAGGACAGCGCTCCGGAACCGGCAGCTTCCTTCCGCAGTAATGGCACTCCGCCATCCTGCTGGACTTATGATAGGTCAGGGAAATATCGCAGGAGGGACATTTCAGCACATAACCGCAGGTTCTGCAGGACACAAAGGAAGAGTACCCTCTCCGGTTCAGAAACAGGATCACCTGCCGCTTCTGCGCAAGGCAGTTCTGAATCTTCCCGTAAAGGGCGCGGCTGAAGATGCTCCGGTTTCCAGACTTCAGTTCCTGGCGCATATCTGCCACGGTCACCTCCGGAAGGGGCGTCAGATTATATCGTTTTCTGAGAAAGACTTCCTTATACATGCCGTTTCTTGCCCGAAATTCGGAAACAACCGAAGGGGTTGCACTGCCAAGAACAAGAATTCCTCCATGCATGCGGCAGCGCTGCGCTGCCACCTCAATGGCGTCGTATTTTGGAGTCATATCGGACTTATAGGATGCTTCGTGCTCCTCGTCCATAATCACAGCCCCCAGATTCTCAAAGGGAGCAAATACTCCGGAACGGGCTCCGATGAGAATCCTTGCTCCGCCGTTTCTGACCCTGATCCACTGATCGTACCGCTGCCCTTTTGTCAGCTTGCTGTGCAGCACTGCAATTTCATGGCTTCCGAAACGGCTCATAAATCTGGTAATGGTCTGGGGAGTCAGAGAAATCTCCGGCACCAGGATGATCACACTTTTTCCCTGGTCCAGAACCTGCCGGGTGATCCTCATGTACAGCTCTGTTTTTCCGCTGGAGGTCACTCCGTTCACCAGAAAGGTCTGATTCTTTTCTTCCATTATATATGGAGAAATTGTGTCCAGCGCAGCGCGCTGCTCCGGGGTCAGCTCCGGGGGTTCCTGGTGCGTGATTTCTGCGTTTTCCCAGGGATCCTTCCGCTTTCCTCTTTTGGCCGGTGCTCCCGGAGGAATTACACAGCGGATGCCGTCCATATAGCGGCACACGTACTGTTCCTTCATCCAGCTGCAGATGGAAATGAGATCCTCCGGCAGCGTGTAGTCCTGCAGAATTTCCCGGACCTTTTTGAGCCGGGGGATATTTTCCGTGTTTTCATCAGACACAGAAAAGACGTATCCGGTCAGCAGCCTGTTTCCCTTGCCGAAGGGCACCCGCACCACAGATCCCGGCTGAACCGAAGGATCCTCGCAGACGTAGGTGTACAGGCTGTCTGTGTGGTCGCTGATGTTGTCTACCGCAACTTTTACATATTTCACGGTTCAAGCCTTCTTTCCATGGAAGGGTCCTCCGCTCCTGCTCCGGGGCGCTCCGAAAAAATACACCCGCAATAGTTCTGCCGGTACAGTCCGTATTCCTTTGACAGCTCTGTAGAACGGCGGAAGCCATCCTTTTTTTTAAAGCTTTCGTCAAGAAATGCCGGGGCGTACTGCTCCGCTAAAGCATAACCGATGGCATTGATCTTAGGGGTGCTCTTGTGAGGGCTTACGGACAGGGTGGTGGCAAAAACGTCTATGCCAAGCTCCTGGGCCATCTGTGCAGTCTTTTTCATGCGCACCTCAAAGCACCTGGTGCAGCGGTCGCCGTTTTCCGGCTCCTCTTCCAGTCCCCGGACTGCCAGAAGATAGTTCTCCGGATCATAGTCCCCTTCCATGAGCCGGATCTGCTGATCCTCCGGAAGGGTTTTGTTGTATGCCAGGAGAAACTGTTTCTGGGCAGCCAGCCGCTTTTGGTATTCGCCTTCATTTGTAATATTTGGATTGTAAAAATAAACCGTCAGATCGTACCGGTCCTTCAGCCGCTCGATCACCGCTGTGCTGCATGGTCCGCAGCAGCTGTGAAGCAGCAGGGACGGCCGTATTTCTGTTGTTTCCTCTTTTTCTTTCAGATCTGTGTGATTCATGAATCTGCCTCATTTCAGGCACGGCCCTTTAATACTGCGTGTTCTGTTTCATTCCCGTGCCTTTGCGCTTTTCTTATGATACAATAATTCCGGATAGCAGGCAACCGCACAAAATGGAAGGAGCCTGATTTTGCAGGCGGCCCCCGGGGCACAGAAAAAAGGACGGGAATTATGTTTAAAGACGGCGCAAGATACAATGGAATCGGTCCCTGGCTGAAAGAATCCTTCGGTCAGAGGATTGTCAAGCTCTCCATCGACGGAGGCTTCACCTGCCCCAACCGGGACGGAACTCTGTCATCCGAAGGCTGCATCTTCTGCTCGGAGCGGGGGTCCGGAGATTTTGCCGGAGACCGCAGCGCATCCATCACAGAGCAGATGGATGCCCAGATCCGGATACTTTCCGGAAAGTGGAAAGAATTCCGCTGTCTTGCATATTTTCAGAATTATACTAACACCTATGCACCGGCTGCGGTTCTTCGGGAAAAATACGAAGAAGCCCTCCGGCACCCCCTGTGCTGCGGTCTGGCAATTGCCACAAGACCGGACTGCATCAGCCCCGAGGTGCTGCAGCTTCTGTCCGAGCTCAATCAGAAAACATTTCTGTGGGTGGAGCTGGGGCTTCAGACCGCAAGAGACGACACCGCAAGGGCCATTAACCGGTGCTGCAGTACGGCAGTTTATGACGATACGGTCCGCCGCCTTACCGGAGCCGGAATCCGCGTAGTCACCCACATCATCTTCGGACTGCCGGGAGAAACGCCTCAGGATATGCTGCAGACGGTACAGCATGTATGCAGTGCACCGATTTTCGGGATCAAGCTGCACCTCCTTCATATTATGAAGGGTACGGCTCTTGGCCATGCATTTCTGCACCCTGCACCCTTCCAGCCCCCTTTTGCGGTTCCCATGGAAAAGGAAACGTATATCAAAACAGCAGCAGATGCTCTGGAGCTGATCCCCCCGGAGATTACCATTCACCGGCTTACGGGAGACGCCCCCCGCCAGCTGCTGCTGGCCCCTTTGTGGAGCCTGGACAAAAAATCCGTTCTCAACGAAATCCGCCGGGAACTGAAAAAGCGCGGAACCTGTCAGGGATCCCGCGCCGAAAATGATAACCTTTGATTCTGTTTATTCGGCGGAGCCTGTATCACCGCTGAGCCGGCCGTCGTTGTAATGCTTCCGGCAAAGGGAAACGTACATTTCGCTGCCGCCGATGACGATCTGGTCTCCGGAGCGGACGATTTTTCCGTCCTGTATCCTGGCCACCATGGTGGCTTTTCTTCCGCACCAGCAGATGGTTTTGATTTCCTCGATTTTGTCTGCATATACCAGCAGATACTGGGAACCTTCAAACAGCTCGTTGCGGAAATCATTCTTCAGGCCGTAGCACATCACCGGACACTCGCAGCTGTCCACAATCTCCACAAGCTCCTGGACATGGTGCTTTTTCAGGAACTGGCATTCATCCACCAGCACACAGTCGATGTGCTGCTTTGCATCCTCATGCATAAAGACAGAAAGAATGTCAGTCTCGTCATAAATCGGATATGCCTCGCGCTCCATGCCGATTCTGGAATGTACCGTGGCCTTTCCAAACCGGTCATCCAGACCGGATGTCATCACAAGAACATGTTTTCCCCGTTCCTCATAATTATATGCAACCTTGATGAGCTCAAGGCTCTTTCCTGCATTCATGGTACTGTATCTGAAAAAAAGCTGCGCCATACCTCTCCGCCTTTCTTTTCCGGTGCTTTTTTAAATCTTTTCCTGTTTCTCAGAAAATGCAGTCAAACAGCATGGACTGCTCCGGGTCCTCTGCCGTCATCAGCATGATTTTTTCTGTTCCGTTCTCACAAACTCTGTGAATCCCGTGAATATGAAAGCCCTGCTCCAAAAGCCTGGGAATCATCTGCAGTACAGATTCCCCGATCCTCTCTCCGGGAACCACAAGGGGAATGCCGGGCGGGTATACCGCAATTTCTTCTGCAGCAATTCTTCCTGCCGAAAATGGAAGCTCGATGCGGTCGTGTCTTGCAAGAACCGCCTTTCTCGGTGTAACCCGGCAGATATGCGTCAGATCAGCAGCGGCCGCTGCTGCACTGATGGATTCTTTTAAATCCGGAAGTACATTTTCCTCCCGTGAGATCAGTCCGGTCTTTTTTCTCTTTTCTGCCGAGAGCTTTCTCAGCGCCTCTGTAAGCCTTATGAGGTCTTCTTCCGAGGTTCCGCTTCCCAGAACTGCCAGAGCATACCTCAGATCCGTCAGCTCCACGTCGATGCCGTGCTCATCCAAAAGCAGCCTTCCCAGTTCCTGTCCTGTCAGTCCAAGCTCCCGGGCGGTAATGAGAAGTCTCCCCCGGTCCAGGGGGCGCACCTGCCCGGCGCTGTTTCGGAAAGAACGGACACAGGAGATTCCGGGAATTGAGGAAATAGTTTCTGCGTACTGGTCCGTCAGCTTCACCAGATGCTCCCAGATCCGGCGGCCCCGGGCCGCCATCCCGTGCCTGACGGCATCCAGAGAACCCATGAGAAGATAAGACGGGCTGGTGGAGGTCAGGAGACGAATATAATACGCAAGCTTCTCACGATCTGCCAGAGTGCCCTGCACATGCAGCATGGAGCTCTGGGTCAGGCTTCCCAGCATCTTGTGGGTGCTCTGAACAGAAATATCGGCGCCGGCAGTCATGGCGTCCGGGATCTCCCGCTGCCCGGAAAAACGCAGATGTCCTCCGTGAGCTTCGTCCACAATGACCATCACGCCTCTCTGATGGGCTGTATGGACGATTTCTCTCAGATCGCTGTAGGTGCCGTAATAGGAAGGATTTGTGAGAACCAGTGCTCTGGCTCCGGTGTGCCGCAGGACATTTTCCAGCTCCTTTGCAGAGATTCCCGCAGGTATTCCCGTTTCGGAATCGATCCACGGACGGATGTAGACCGGCTGAGCTCCGGAAAGAACCAGTCCGCGGGTGACGGATTTGTGGCAGTCCCCTGCCACCGCCACCACCTCTTCTTCTCCTGCGGCAGCACAGACCGCTGCCATGATTCCGGAGGTGGTGCCGTTTACAAGAAAAAATGTCTGCTCCGCACCGAAAAGCTCTGCAGCGAGGTCCTGTGCCTCCTTTATGATATCCTCCGGATTGTGAAAATCATCAAATCCTGAGATTTCTGTAATATCCGCCGTAAGGGCTTTTTCTCCAAGAAGACCGTACAGCTCTGAAAGCTCCGCTTCGCAGAAGCGCTTGTGTCCCGGAACATGCATGGACAGCCGGTCAGAGTGCGCATATCGGATCAGAGCATCTGCAAGAGGCATTGAATTCTGATTCATGGATTTCCCTCACTTTTTTTACATGATTCCCTTCCTGCATCTGGGTTGCAGGAACAGGCATGGGTATGTTTTCATATAAATAAAAATGGTGCTGCACAACATATCTGCTTTGCAACACCTTCTTCTATGGTGCCCAGACTCGGAATCGAACCAAGGACACGGGGATTTTCAGTCCCCTGCTCTACCTACTGAGCTATCTGGGCAAACTGGAGCGGAAGACGAGATTCGAACTCGCGACCCTCGCCTTGGCAAGGCGATGCTCTACCACTGAGCCACTTCCGCATATAAAATTTTAAAAAATGGCGATCCGGAACGGGCTCGAACCGTCGACCTCCAGCGTGACAGGCTGGCATTCTAACCAACTGAACTACCGGACCGCAGCATCAAAGAGAAATACTCTCTTTAAATGGTGGGCGCTATAGGGCTCGAACCTATGACCCTCTGCTTGTAAGGCAGATGCTCTCCCAGCTGAGCTAAGCGCCCATATACACTTTTCACACCGCATGCTCCACTTAACTGAGCAATCTTTGGCACATATTTGGTGGGCCATCAGGGACTTGAACCCCGGACCTGCCGGTTATGAGCCGGATGCTCTGACCAACTGAGCTAATGGCCCCGATAAGTAAAGATGGTCGGGGTGGCAGGATTTGAACCCGCGACCCACTGGTCCCAAACCAGTTGCGCTACCAAACTGCGCTACACCCCGGTCTCTCGCGTACGCTCTTCATCAGCGCGTCAACGATATTATACTAACACTTATCTACAACCATGTCAACACCTTTTTCATTTTTTAGCATAAATCCCGAAAAAGCTGTCTCAAAAAGCGGCAAAATGCGCTCTTTCTCCCCCTGAACAGAGGAGAAAACCGCAAAAGAAAGCAGGAACTGCAGCATACACGGCAGTTCCTGCCTGATACGTACTTATCCGATTTTTACAGATTTCAGATTACTTTCTGATAGGAACGCCTGCTGGAGCCGGATCAACAGCCTTAACAACAGCATTCATGAAAGAAACTCTTACATCGAAATCTGGATCTTCCAGAATGATGTCGAGATCCTTAGGGAGAGCAGAACCAGTCTTGTCAGCGATTACCTGCATAGCTCTCTTGAAGTGACCTCTGTCGCATAATTCAGCAGAAATTCTGAGTTCCTGCATTTCAGGGTAAGATAACTTGCCAGCCTTCTTAACGATTTCGATAACTTCTGCAGTTAACTTTTCTTCATCCTGAACTTCTACATTGTTCCAACAATCTCTTGGCATAATGTACCACCTTTCATTTAATTAAAAAATTAAAATAATGATTAGTCTGTTCCTCCATCGCTACAGCATTTAAAACACAGAAAACAATGTGGAACTTTCATGGCAAAAGAATAACATAAATCGCATGCTATGTCAATTATCTTTGGCTCATTTTTTTCAGGACGGCTCTCCCGAATCGGTTGAATTTACTGGCTTTCAGCCTTTATCGGTGTTTGGTTTTGTTTGTAACCGTTTGGAATCTTTCATATATTAAGGTTCATCCTGCTCCGATTCCAAACAGACCAAATACATTCTGATATGCAGATTTTTATATCTGAAAAATATTTTTTTCACAGGCCGGGCCTGTGCTGTCCCCGTTCAGAACCCGGGCTTACTTTAGAAATACATGCAGGAGTCTTTCGTACAGTCTGCTCTTATAAGGCTGGTACCGCATGGGAAGGTCCAGCCAGGTCTTTTTATCAACGATGGATTTATAGTGAGAAAAAGCATCAAAACCGGCTTTTCCGTGATAGGCCCCCATTCCGCTCTCTCCTACGCCTCCGAAGCCCATTTCGCTTGTTGCAAGGTGAATGATCACGTCATTGATGCATCCTCCTCCATAGGAAAGCTCCTTTGTCACACGGCGGATATGCTCCCCGTTTTCCGAAAAAAGGTACAGAGCCAGAGGTTTTTCTTTGCGTTTAAGCTTTTCAAGCACACGGTCAAAATCCGAATATTCCATGATCGGCATGATAGGGCCGAAGATTTCTTCTCCCATGACGGCATCTTCCTCACAGATGCCATCCATGACCGTAGGGGCGATCTGACAGGTTTCTTCCCTGGTTTCTCCGCCGAAAATCACCTTCCGTGAATCCATCAGACTGCACAGACGATGAAAATGCTTTTCGTTGATGATTTTTCCATAGCTGCTGTTCTCAAGGGGTTTTTCTCCGAACTGAAGGATAATCTGTTTTTTTACTTCTTCCGCAAATGCGTCTTTTACAGATTGATGGCAGAGAATGTAATCCGGCGCCACGCAGGTCTGTCCGCAGTTGAGAAACTTGCCGAACACAATGCGTCTGGCTGCCAGCTTAATATCGGCGCTCTCATCCACAATGCAGGGACTTTTGCCCCCCAGCTCCAGAATTGCAGGAGTCAGGTGCTCTGCACTGCGCCGGAGAACCTCCTTTCCCACTTCCTGACTTCCGGTAAAGAACACAAAATCAAAATCCTGATCCAGCAATGCCTGGTTTTCCGCTCTGCCGCCGGTAACTGCCGCCACATACTCCGGGGCAAAGCACTCCTGAATGATTTCCGCAACGATGCTGCTGGTAGCCGGAGAATATGCGCTGGGCTTCACAATGGCTGTATTTCCCGCTGCAATGGCGTCTGCCAGAGGGTCCAGAGATAAAAGAAACGGATAATTCCACGGGCTCATAATCAGCGTATTGCCGTATGGAACCGGCTGCACAAAGCTGCTGGAAGGAAATTGTGAAAGAGGGGTGCCCACTCTCTTTCGACCTGCAAACTTCTTTGTGTGACGGATCATATAGGATATTTCAGACAGCACCAGACCTACTTCGCACATAAATCCCTCATAGGCGCTCTTTCCAAGATCCGACGTGAGAGCACCGCAGATTTCATTCTGCTTTTCTTTTATACAGCCATACAGCTTTTTCAGCTGCCTGATGCGAAAATCCGCCGGAATGGTGGCTCCGGTCCGGTAATACGCCCGCTGCTTTTCCAGCAGACCTCTGATTTCTGTTTCATTCATTGATACACCCTCCCATCTGCAACCTGATAGTAGAAACGCTCCAGTTCCTTTCTTGTCATCAGCACCGGCACCGGATAGAGAGGATTGGCCTCTTTTTCCGCATAAGCTGCCATTCCGGTAATATCCGCCTCCTGGATTCCGGTGAGATGATCCGGTATTCCCATGCGCCTGTTCAGTCCTATGACAGCTTCAACAAACTTTTCTGCACCTGTTTCATAAGAATCACGTTCCGAGCATACCCCTGCAGCAACCCCCAGAGCCGCCAGCTTCTTATGCACCCGTTTTCCGTACGCTTTCAAAACATACGGCATAATGACCGCATTGGCAAGGCCGTGAGGTGTTCCGTACCTTCCGCTGATGGAATGGGCAATAGCGTGTATATAGCCCACATAGGATTTGGAAAAAGCCAGGCCTGCTTTATACGCAGCGTGCAGCATATTTGCCTTCGCCTCGCTGTTATCTCCGTCCCGGTAAGCGATCTCAATATTTTCAAAGATCATTTTCGTTGCCTCTAAGGCAAGTCCGCGTGTTTCCTTTGTGGTTGAACGCCCGATGTATGCTTCAACCGCATGGGTAAGGGCATCCATACCGGTGGTGGCAGTAAGCGGTGCCGGCAGAGAATAGGTAAACGCCGGGTCCAGCACTGCATAATGAGGAATCAGCGGAAAACTCATAAGCGCGTATTTATGATGGGCTGCCGGATCCGTAACAACTGCAGCGAGGGTGGTTTCACTGCCTGTTCCTGCAGTGGTAGGAATTGCAATCAGCAAAGGCAGCCTCCGAAGCACCTTCAGAATACCTCCCAGCTGGCCCACAGTGCGCCCGGGATAAACCGCTCTCGCCCCCACAACCTTTGCGCAGTCCATGGCGGAGCCTCCCCCTATGGCAATCAGGCCGTTGCAGTGATTGCTGTGATACATGGCCAAAGCCTCTTCTACATTGAGCACCGTAGGATTCTGCTGTGTCCGGTCATAAATGTAATACGAAATTCCGTTCCGCTGCAGCACCTGCTCCACAGGTGAAACAAGCCCGTGCTGCCGGATGCCCTGATCCGTAACAATCAGCACCGAACGAACCTGTTTCTCCTCCAGCACACGCCCAAGCCCGGCGCATTCACTTATAATTTCCGGCTCTCTGTAGGGAAGCACCGGCAGCGCCAGCCGCAGTGCGCCCTGAAATATGCGGCAGTAAGCCGCCTTCAGAAAAAACATTCTACTTCCTTTCCCCCGTCTGCTCTGCAGACACCCTGTCAATTACTTCCATTCAACATTAAACCGGCAGAACCTGAGGTTCTGCCGCAGTCATGCCGGTCCGCAGGAGCGGACGTACACTGGTTTTCTATGATTTTGCGTACACATACACCGCATTTTCATAGGTCATTTCAAATAAATCAATTCCGCTGTTTCCCGCAGCTCTTTTCGCCATGGTCAGTTCTGTGTCATATATATGCGCAGCACCGTCCAGCTGGATTTCCACCCATCCGTGAGGCCGTCTGTTGTGGCCCACCAGCCCGGATACCGTCTTCGGATCATATCCGATGTTTTTTGCCAGATAATAGAATGCTGCCGCAAAGCTGTAGCAGTTGCCCTTCCCGTTTTCAAAAAAAGGAACGGCATAGGCCTCCTCCCAGCCGGTCTGTCCTACCTCAAGAAGATCGCGCTTCAGGTAGGTGTTGTGCACCACCTCATAGTTGAACAGTGCCCGGAGCATCTGGTGCTGGGTCATCTGAGGCGTGGTGGCTGCCTGGGTCACCCTGCGCACCAGATCATCAAGATGCTGGTTGCCTGTAGTGTACTTTCCGTCATATGCAAAATAGTGGTTTTCTATGGTGCGGCTTCGCACAAAATCAGCGGTCACCGGGTCCACATAGTACAGCGCTCCGTTCACAACGTTGTAGCCCGGCGTCATCTTTGTGGGCTCCTTTGTGTAAGAGGTCCAGATTTCTCCGCCATCTTCGGCATACCCATGGGGAACGCTTGCTTCCATAATATCCGCATAGGCCCAGAAGTCCGTACTTAAGTCGGGATACATTCTCACTTTGTTGTAATCATATATGATATTTTCGTCCCCATGGCGGTCCAGAAGTCTGTTCAGCATTACAGCAGCCTGACATCTTGTTACGGTATCATAAGGCCGGAAGGTACCGTCAGGGTATCCGAAAATAACCCCGCATTCAGAAACAGCTGCGATGGCCTCTGCCGCCCAGAAATCATCGGAAACGTCGGAAAAAGCACCGGAAGCGTCTCCGTTTTTCTCCACAAAGGGCTCAATCATCTTTACAAACTGTGCTCTGGTTACTGTTCCGTCGGGTCTGAAGGTTCCGTCCCCGTACCCGTCCATGATTCCGTATTCATACATGGCCTTCACATACGCTGCGTACCAGGTATTCTCCCCTGCATCAGAAAAAGGGATATATGCTCTGACAATATCATCCTCTTCTGGCTGCTCCAGCAGAGAATACAGGATTTTTGCAGCTTCTGCACGGGAAAGTCCTGCATCGGGATAAAACAGCCCGTTGCTGCTGCCATCCATATATTTTAAATGTTCCTGTGTGTTTAACCTTACAGACACGGACACCTCAGAGGCAGCTTCTGCTGTCGTTGTTTCAACATCTGCGGCTTCTGTCTCTTCAGCAAAAGACATAACCGGCGCCATGCATAAAGTAAGGCCTGCAATGAGTAATGCTGTCTTAAGTACGTTCTTTTTCATAGTTTCTCCTGAACTTTTCGTGGGATTTCTGCTGTTATTGCTGTAAGTAATAGTATAAAAATACAAAATTGCGTTTTTTATTTTAGTATATGGAATCTTTAAGTGCAATACAAAATAATATGGTCTGACGGAAAAGTAAGGAAAAGATACAATATCAGATAAAAAAGTATTAAATAATGAAAAAAAATGAAGAAGACTGCTTTTTTCATTTTAAAGCACAAATAAATTCAAATCATTTGAAACAAAAAGAAAAAACCCTGAAACCGTTGGAATTCCAACAGCTTCAAGGTTTATGATTCT
>JBJFFZ010000134.1:0-2025 GCA_051892195.1 Anaerovoracaceae bacterium | reverse complement strand
GTCGTGGTCTTTCCCAGGACCTTCGAAAAGTACAGCCACATGCTGCAGGAGGACCGGATCGTGATTATCCGGGGAACTCTCCAGATGCGGGAGGAAGAAACTCCAAAGCTTCTGGCCAACAGCATCGAGGATATCCATCAGTCCGGGACACCGCAGACAGGGGAACAGGCAGGAACCGCTGGGGATCCGTATGTGCGCCTTCAGCTGCCGGCGGATCGTCCGGCCAATATGCTGCTTGCGCAGATCCGGGAGGTTCTGAGCCGCTATCCGGGAGAACAGAAAGTGATTATCCGTCTTGCAGACGGAAGAAGAATAAAAGCTTCAGAAACTGTCCGGCCGTGTCATGAGCTTTTCACGGCTCTGGAGAGTATAACAGGAAAGGTAAGGTAAAGGGAAGAATGTGCGGAATCGTTGGATACATCGGAGATGAAAATGCAGTAGGCATCGTCATCGACGGTCTGAAAAAGCTGGAATACAGGGGGTACGATTCCTCCGGAATCGCTCTTGCATCCAAAGAAAAAGGGCTGATTGTAAGGAAGAAAAAGGGGCGCATCGCCAACCTGGAGGAGCTCATCGAGGGGGAAGGGCTCTACGCCAATCTCGGCATCGGCCACACCCGGTGGGCCACCCACGGGGCTCCTTCCGATGTAAATTCTCATCCTCACACGGACAGGAGCGGAAAGATCGCTGTTGTACATAACGGAATCATTGAAAACTATGCAGCCCTCAAGGAGTGGCTGATTCAGGACTACGGCATCCAGTTTCAGTCAGAAACGGATACAGAGGTCATTGCACAGCTCATCGGCGTGTTTTATAAAGGCGATCTGGAGGATGCGGTGCATCAGGCAGTGGAAAAGATGCAGGGGGCTTACGGCCTGGGTGTCATATGCAGCGACGAACCGGACCGGATGATCGCTGTCCGCAAGGACAGTCCGCTGATTGTGGGCCTGGGAAGCGGCTGCAATTTTATCGCCTCTGATATTCCGGCGCTGCTGCGGTATGTCCGCCAGATTTATCTCATCGAAAACAACGAGACGGTGGTTCTGACCGCCAATGAAGTAAAGATCTACAACGCGGACCGTCAGGAGGTCCACAGGGATGTGTTCAATGTCACCTGGGACGTGGACGCAGCCGAAAAGGAAGGCTACGATCACTTCATGCTCAAGGAGATTCACGAGCAGCCCAAGGGCATCCGGGACACCCTCATGCGCCGGATGGATGAAAACGGAGAGATTGTGCTGGACGGCATCACCCTCACAAAAGAAGAAATCGAATCATTTAACAAAGTATATATTGTTGCCTGCGGCACCGCCTATCATGCAGGCCTCATCGGAAAGTATGCCATCGAAAAGCTGGCGGGCATCAGCGTAGAGGTGGACGTGGCATCGGAATTCCGTTACCGGGATCCGTTTATCGACGAGCAGACTCTGTTTATTGCCATCAGCCAGTCCGGAGAAACCTTAGACACCCTTGCAGCCCTGCGGGAAGCAAAGAAAAAAGGGGCCCGGGTGCTCTCTGTGGTCAATGTGGTGGGCAGCTCCGTGGCAAGAGAATCGGATGATGTGTTCTACACCTGGGCGGGCCCTGAGATTGCAGTGGCCTCCACAAAGGCCTACACCACACAGCTTGTGTGCATGTACATGATCGGCCTTTACATGGGCAGGAAGAAGGGAACCCTTTCCGACGAGGTTTACCGGAAATACATCGAAGAGCTCACTGCCGTTCCGGATAAGCTGACGGCCCTGCTGAAGCAGGAAAAGAAGATCGAAGCTCTGGCAAAAAAGCTGTACCGCCGCAATCAGGTATTCTTTATCGGCCGGGGCTGCGATTCCGCTGTCTCCTACGAAGGCTCTCTCAAGCTGAAGGAGATTTCCTATATCAACTCCTTTGCCATTGCCGCAGGAGAGCTGAAGCACGGCACCATCGCCCTCATCGAGCAGGACACCCTGGTCATCGCCCTTGCCACCCAGGACCGTCTCTTTGAAAAGATGCTGTCCAATATTCAGGAGGTCAAGGCCAGAGGCG
>JBJFFZ010000133.1:0-8208 GCA_051892195.1 Anaerovoracaceae bacterium | reverse complement strand
GAATCACACTTGGAATCGGAAATATAGGAAGCTTCGGCATAACAAGTCTGATGTCCGCACTTCCCCTGGCAGGCGGAATACTGGGAGCAGTATTTTTTATCTCCAGACAGCTGAAGCTCGAAGATGCATTTTTAGATCTTCGCATTTTGAAGAAAAAAGAATACTCCCAGGCGGTCATTTCAAGCATGTTATTATACCTGGTTATGATGGGCGGTTCGGTGCTGATGCCGTTATATGTCCAGTCTGTACTGGGGTACTCTGCGGTGACTTCGGCTCTTGTTACGCTGCCGGGTTCCGTTGCAACGGCTGTTATCAATCCCTTTGCCGGAAGAGTTTACGACCGGGTGGGCATAAAGAACTTATATGTGGCGGGTTCCCTCTGCCTGCTGATCAGCAACTGGGGGATGTATTTTGTCACCCTGTCGACACCTCTCATTGCGGCAGCCATTCTTAATGTAATCCGGAATGTATCCATCGGATGTCTTATGATGCCGCTTCTGACATGGGGGACAAGTCAGGTTGAGAAAGAAAAAGTGGCGGATGCTTCGTCGCTTCTTACCTCTCTGCGGACCGTGGCGGGGTCCATTGGCTCTGCAGTATTTGTAGCGGTTATGGCATCAGCAGCCTTGTCTGCGGAAAGCAGATACGGCTCTGCCGCATCCATGCATGGAGTAAATATTGCATTTCTTGCCATGTCGGCAGTAACATTAATCATGGTAGGAATTGCTTTATTTGGAATAAAGAAGAAGTCATAACGAATGTTTATGTTTTTCATATTAGCGGCCGCAGCCGCGGCCGGACACCGGTGCAGAGAAAACACAGCTATGAATTTTCGCTGTACTAAAAAAACTATGCATGCATAGTTTTTATCTATAAATTGTGTACATCCATAATTTTTCGTATACTGATTATATTGGAAACAACGTATAAAGAAAGGCACAGACCATAGCTTTTGGACTATGGCTGCGCCGTTTTTTTTGACCTCTTTGCGGGAGCCGGCGTGGGGTCAGAAGAAATTCTTTTTTGAAGAAAGGCTGTCCGCGCATTTTTCCATCACAAACTGCCGGAAGTTGTATACCGGCGGCGACAGCCAGCAGTTTTTGTTGGTGATCATATAGAAGCGCCGCTCCCAGGAAGGGTAGGAAATCTGAAGGATACGGACATTCAGACGGTGGAGGATTTCCATATACGGCACGATGGCGATGCCGAAGCCTGCGGATACCATGCCGGCGATGACCTGATCCTCGTCGATTTCGTAAATGATGTTTGGCCTGGCATCTATTTTTTCGTATAGAGCGTCGATGACCGTGCGCAGTCCCGACAGCTTTTTAAAGTGGATGTAAGGATACTCCAGCGTTTCCCGCAGATCAACACTGTGCCGGTCGGAAAGGGGATGATCCTCCGGTACGATCAGCACAAGATCCTGACTGCTTACGGGAACGCAGTCAAAGGCATTTTCCTGATGGGGCGGGGTGGCAAAGACAATGTCAAAGCCCCGGCGCTCCAGCTTGTCCGTAAGCTGGTTGGAAATACCGGAATCAATGGTGAAGACCACATTGTTGTCAGGATATGCTTTTTTGAAATCGGCAATCAGATTGGGGATAAAGGTAACACCCAGAGTTCGCAGAATACCCAGCCGCACCAGACCGTCCCCCCGGGCTGCAAGCTGAAGGGTTTCGATGCCGCTGTCCAGAGTCTGCAGGGCGGTGCTGGCGCAGTCATAAAACTGTTTCCCAAGCTCTGTAAGGCGGATGCTTCTGCCTTCCTTTTCGAACAGCCGGACCCCCAGCTCTTTTTCAAGCTGTGATATGGCGTTGGACAGGCTTGGCTGCGTGATACAGAGCTTTTCTGCTGCTTTTGTGTAGTGCTGCTCCTCTGCAAGCTTTAAAAAATACCGGATGTGAAACAGATTCATAGGCATTCCTTTCATTTAATGGGATTCTGCGTGTTCCTTTGATAAATGTGTTTCCATGCAGACAGGCGGATTTACGTTTTATGATAGCGCCCATAACGTTCCTCTGTTTACGCATTGGATTTTTCACGGTGTATGTTATCACATACGATTGTATTTTTCTATTGTATAGACAAAAACTATTTTATGATAAATAACATAAATTTGTTAAATGGAATATCCCGTGTTAAGTTAAAGGTGGCCCGGGGGACAGGCAAGATGCCTCCTGCGGGACAAAAAAAACAGGACTGAAAACGGCCGTACAGTAGAAAAGCCGCATGGATGCAGAGGATGCAGATCCCGAAGGGACTGCCACCCGTCCTGCACATGCGGATGTCAGTAAGGGCTGCGCGGAGCCAGCGGGGATGGAGAGTACCGTTTGCGTAAGTGCAGCAGGGTGTTGTTGATATGTGAAGTACATTAGTTAGTAGGGAGAATTATTATGAATATTTCTGGTACTACCGTAATGCTGGGCCTGATCGGAAACCCGACGGGTCATTCAAAATCTCCGGAAATGTATAACTACTGTTTCAAGAAGTATGGAATCGACTGTGCCTATCTGGCCTTCGATGTTGCAGAGGAAAAAGTCGGAGATGCAATTGAAGCTATGCGTACTCTGAATATGCGGGGCATGAATGTGACCATGCCTCTGAAGGGAGCGGTCATTCCTTATCTGGACCGGCTGACTCCTGCAGCCGAAATGACGGGCTCTGTAAATACGATTGTAAACGACGGAGGAGTTCTTACCGGATACTGTACCGACGGAATGGGTTTCACAGGAAATCTGGCCTGCGGAGGGATTACAGTAAAGGATAAAAAAATAACGATTCTCGGCGGTGGTGGTGTGTCTTCTGCAGTTTCCGCCCAGTGCGCTTTAGAGGGTGCGGCGGAGCTGTCGATTTTCAACCGCAGGGATAAGTTTCAGGAAAGACTCCTGCAGCACGCGGAAACGATAAGAAGAAATGTTCCGTCCTGTATCGTCAATGTGTACGATCTGGATGACAGCAAAAAACTTAAGAAAGAAATAGCCTCAAGCCACCTCCTGGTGAACGCCAACTGCGTCGGGATGGCCCCTTTGGAAAACGAAAGTCTTATCAAAGATACTTCCGTTTTCAGAAAAGATCTTACAGTTGCAGATGTGGTCTATTCTCCTGCTGAGACAAAGCTTCTCAGAGAGGCAAAGGCATGCGGCTGCCTGACCTTCGGAGGTCTGGGCATGCTGCTGCGTCAGGGCGCAGAGGCGTTCAGGCTGTATTCCTCAGGACTTGAAATGCCTGTGGATGAAATCCAGGAGCTGCTTTACAAATAGTGAATCATGGAATAGTAAATCATGAAAGAAAACAACAGGTTAATGCATACTTAAAATGAATCAGGAGGATTCACAAAATGGACAAAACAGCAAACAGCAGCAGAAGGTATTATCCTACTGCCTTCGCACTTTACATAACGTATTTTGTACTGGGCGTTGCAGCATCCATCATGGGACAGTACAAGCAGAATTTCGCGGCAATGTGGGGAGCTGAAACCCTTGCCGACGGAACATATGATGTATCCAGCGTCGTTGCGGTTATTGCAGCCATCGGTCTGGGAAGACTCATCGCCTTTCCGGTTGCAGGACCTCTTTCCGACCGGCTGGGAAGAAGAATCAGCGCCCTCATCGGATGCGCGCTTTATGCAATCTTCCTTACAACCATCACGTTCAGCACCAACATGTATATCGGTTATGGACTGGCCATCGTCAGCGGTATGGCAAACTCCTTCCTGGATACCAGCATCACTCCGTCCTGTATGGAGATTTTTAAGGAAAAGGGAACCATTGCAAACATGTTTACCAAGCTTTCGGTTTCTATTGCGCAGTTCCTGCTGCCGTTCTGCATCACCTTTGTGGCTGTAAGAAACCTTCCGTTCAATATCATCTTCATCGCCACTGCTGCGATCATCATCATTGACGGAGTGTTCCTGGCTTTCCTGCCGTTCCCTCCGATGGAACACGGGGTTAAGAAGGAAGGCGAAAAGCTGAAGAAGGAAAAGATGAAGTTTACGCCGTCTTCGATCATTCTGGTATGCCTGGGCTTTACAACATCCACTACATTTATGATCTGGATGAACTGCAATCAGGAGTTGGGGATTCTCTACGGACTGGCGGATCCTTCAAAGATTCAGTCTGTGTACTCCGTAGGGATTATATGCGCCCTCTTCGTAAATGCGGCGCTTATGGGAAGAGGGCTCAAGCCGATCCGAATCCTTCTCGTATATCCTTGTATCGCATTTCTCACACTGGGTGTGACATACTTTGTACAGACGCCGTTCATGTGTATGGCTGCAGGATTCCTCATGGGCTTCTTTGCAGCAGGGGGAGTGCTTCAGATTGCAACTGCCGTTGCAAATGAGATGTTTCCTGCAAACAAGGGAGTGATTACATCCATGGTAATGATTTCTTCAAGTATAGCAAATTACGTTGTGTTGAACGTTGCGAGTCTTCTTACAAAGATTGGCGGAGTAGAGGGCCCTCGCCTGGTGCTCCTTTTCAACATGGCGGTTACCCTTGTGGGAATCCTTCTGGCATGTGTTCTCACCAGAAGATTTGACAGGGATGCAGAGGTTAGCGGCGCAGATGCTGCAGTGGAGGCGGCATAGGAAAAATGAACGAAGCAATTACAAAAAACATCTTTATGATCGGATTTATGGGGTCCGGAAAGACGTCAGTTTCCCTCCAGCTTGCCGATATGACGGGGCTGTCAAAATCGGAGATGGATCAGATTCTGGTTGATCGTGAGCAGATGACCATCGCTGAAATATTCGCAGCAAAGGGAGAACCTTATTTCAGAGGGAAGGAAACCGAGCTTCTCAGGGAATTCTGCAGCTCGGATCCGCAGATTATCTCATGCGGCGGCGGGGTGGCCATGCGTGAGGAAAATGTTGAGATCATGCAGAAAAACGGTGTCATTGTATGCCTGACTGCGTCTCCTGAGGTGATATACGAAAGAGTAAAGGACAGCAGAGAACGCCCCATCCTGAACGGAAACATGAATGTGGAGTATATCGCCCAGCTCATGGAGGCCCGCAGACCATTTTATGAAAAGGCTGCAAACGTAATTGTAGATACATCCCATATGAGAATCGATCAGGTGGCAGAGGCCGTTCTTACGGCCGTAAAAGCAAGATAACACAGAAGACTTCGGGAAAAATGAGGTCTGATGTATCGAATGCACAAAGAACAGAAGCTGAGTAATTATCAATATAAATTTAACTGAAAGAAAAATAACGGAGGAAAAACTATGTCACAGAAATACCCTGTAACAGTAAGTTCATGGACACTTGGGGACAAGTGCACTTTTGAAGAAAGAGTCAAGGCGGCAAAGGACGCGGGTTTTGACGGCATCGGTCTCAGAGCAGAAACCTACGTGGATGCCCTGGCAGAGGGGCTTCACGACAAGGATATTCTGGATATCCTTGCAAAGTATGATATGAAGGTGACTGAGGTTGAATATATCGTACAATGGGCGGAGGATGAGCGTTCCTATGAACAGAAGTACAAGGAACAGATCTGCTTCCACATGTGCGCACTGTTCGGCGTAAACCACATCAACTGCGGACTCATGGAAAACTATTCCGTAGAACACACCGCACAGAAGCTCAGAGAGCTCTGCGGCAGAGCCGGCGACTATGTGATCGGCGTTGAGCCGATGCCTTACAGCGGTCTTCCTGATGTAAAGAAGGCATGGGCTGTAGTGGAGGCTTCCGGCTGCGACAATGCAAAGCTGATCCTCGACACATGGCACTGGGTACGCGCAGGTCAGCCATGCGAGCTGTCCGTGCTCAACGGAATCCCTGCAGACAAGATCGTTGCAATTCAGATCAATGACGTACACGACAGAGCTTATGCAAAGAGCATTCTCAGAGACGAATCCATGCACGACAGACTTGCTCCGGGAACAGGCAGCGGTGATACGGCAGCATTCGTGAGAATGATCCGCGAAAAGGGCATCGAACCAAAGGCCGTCGGCGTTGAGGTTATCAGCGACGCCATTCTGGCCGAGGGCGTGGAGAAAGCAGCAAAGATCAATTACGACGCTGCCCGCAAGGTGCTGGAAGAAGCGTGGGCAGAGGTTGTCTCAGCATAAATACAGGAATCACATCACACGGCGCGCGCTCTGCGCGCACATCATGGAGGAAAGAAACAATGGAAAGCAGAATTACAGGACATACAAGACTCTTCGGACTGATCGGATCACCGGTGGGACATTCCGGCTCCCCGGCAATGTATAACTACAGCTTTGAACGCACAGGTCTCGACAACGCATACCTTGCCTTCGATATTCCGCTGGACAAGGTGGAGGATGCAGTAAAGGCCATCCGCACATTCAACTTCGGCGGCTTTAACATCACCATGCCGGACAAGGCTGAGGTGTGCAAGTACCTGGACGACATTTCACCGGCTGCAAAGCTCATCGGTGCATGCAACACTGTAGTGATTGACGACGAAGGAAAAATGACCGGCCACAATACAGACGGAATCGGCTTTGTGCGCAATCTTCATGAGCACGGTGTAGAGGTTGCCGGAAAGAAGATCGTTCTTCTGGGCGCAGGGGGCGCCGCCACAGCAATTGCTGCTCAGACTGCCCTTGACGGTGCCGCAAAGCTCTCCATGTTCAATATCAAAGATGAATTCTATCCGAAGGGCGAAGCAATTATCGAACGGCTTCACGAATCCGTGCCTGGCTGCGAATCTTCGATTACAGATCTGGCAGATACCAAAGCCCTCAACGCTGCAATCGCTGACTGTGATATTCTGGTAAATGCCACAAAGGTAGGCATGAAGCCTCTGGATGATCAGACACTGATCGATCCTGCAGTATTCCGCCCTGACCTGGTTGTTGCTGACACAGTATACAATCCAAAGGAAACACGGATGATCCGCGAAGCTGTGGAAGCCGGCTGCGCTGCAGCCATCGGCGGCATCGGCATGCTGCTGTGGCAGGGTGCTGCCGCATTCAAGCTCTTTACAGGCAAGGATATGCCGGCCCAGGAAGTTCTTGAGAAATTCTTCTCATAGCTTACATATAGTTTTTTCATTGAGATCCCATACCGCTGCTTCTGCACTTTCAAAATCATCAGACTGCAACAATCTTCTTAAAAAATACCACACAAAGGTCTGCAGAGCACAGCAGACCCGGACAGAAGCAGCGGCAGGCGCATCTCACGCATCTTGCGGCGGGAGACCCGCCGGACATTCATGCATCAGGAAATTCACTTGACATTTTATAGATATAAAGAGGTTGAAAATGGAATTCAGAACAATGTTTTCGCCGGTAAAGATCGGTACAGTACAGATACCTAACAGATTTGCAACTCCTCCTATGGGAAACAATTTTGCAAATACAGACGGAACCCTCAGCGAGAGATCAAAGGCATATTACGGAGCAAGAGCAAAGGGAGGCTTTGGTCTTATCACCATCGAATCAACTGTTGTGTACGATCAGGCAAAGGGCGGTCCGAGAAAGCCGTGTCTTTTCTCTGATGATACAGTGGACAGCTTTAAAATGGTGGCAGACGAATGCCACAAGTACGGAGCAAAGGTTTCTATTCAGCTGCAGCATGCAGGTCCGGAAGGAAATTCAAAGCTTACGGGATATCCTCTTAAGGCTGCCAGCCCGATTGCAGCTTCCTTCGGCAGAGAGATTCCGGAAGAGATCTCTACAGAAGAGGTTTACCGCCTTGTAGAATGCTACGGAGATGCGGCAGCCAGGGCACAGAGAGCAGGCATTGATATGGTGGAAGTGCACTGCGCCCACGGTTATCTTGTCAGCACATTTATTTCGGCCCGTACCAACAACCGTCTGGACGAGTTCGGGGGCTGCTTTGAAAACAGAATGCGTCTGCCAAGACTGATTATTGAAAATATCAGAAAGAAGACAGGCGGCACCATGCCGGTTCTCTGCAGAATCAACGGAAGCGACGAGGTGGACGGCGGCCAGTCCGTACAGGATGCGGCGGCTGTGGCTGCGTATCTTGATGAGGTATGCGGCGTTGACGCCATCCATGTAAGCCGTGCGGTGCACCTGCACGATGAGTGCATGTGGGCGCCGGGTGTTGTTCACGGCGGCTTCAATGCACCGTTATTTACAGAAATCAAGAATGCTGTTTCGGTTCCTGTTATCGCAGTGGGCCGTTTCACAGAGCCTCAGTATGCAGAGCTTGCGGTAAGACAGGGAAGAGCGGATATCATTGCCTTCGGACGTCAGAGCATTGCAGAT
>JBJFFZ010000132.1:2257-8218 GCA_051892195.1 Anaerovoracaceae bacterium | reverse complement strand
CCCATCCGGCTTGCGGAGCAGCCGCAGACAGGGCCGGCGGGTCCCTTCGTATATTCATTCCCTCCGGCTGACCGGGTCCCGTTCCGATCCTCATGATTCCTTCTTCCATCAGCCGAAAGAATATACTATAATGAAGAGGTATGTTGCGGATTGCGCCTGAAAATCAGCAGCAGAGCTGGTTTACGCAGAAGGAAAGGAAACAGAAATGATTACAGAGCTGATGGAGGACATTTACCGGATCGAGGTGCCTCTGCCTAAGAATCCCATGAAGCTGCTTAATTCGTATTTTATCCGGGGGGATGAGCGGAATCTCATCATTGACACCGGGTTTAACCGGCCGGAATGCAGGGAAGCACTGCTGGGAGGGCTTGCGGAAATCGGAGCGGATTTCCATAAGACCGATATTTTTATCACCCATCTTCACGCTGACCACAGCGGGCTGGTTTCCAGCATCAAAACCGACGACAACACCGTGTACTGCAGCCGTCAGGACGGGCAGGTGGTCAACTATCTTCATTCAGACGAATACTGGGAGACCCTGTATGAGCAGTTCCGGATTACCGGCCTGCGCCTGTCAGAAGAAATGGCCATCGATACCCATCCGGGCCATCTGTGGCGCCCGACACAGAAGAAGATCGACATCCACTATGTAAAGGAAGGGGACGTCCTTCGGGTAGGCAAGTACGAGCTGACCTGCATCTTTACGCCGGGCCATTCCCCTGGCCACATGTGCCTTTACGATAAGAACAAGAAGATTTTCTTCGCCGGGGATATGATCCTGGGAGACATTACCCCGAACCTCTGTCCGGAGCGTTTTGCCGTTTCCTCCCTGACCCAGTATCTTCAGAGTCTGGATAAGGTGGCAGCCATGGATATCGACCGGATTTTTGTAGGCCACCGAAGCATGCTCACCGACCTGCCGGGCCGCATCGAAAGCCTCAAGGCCCATCACGCCGCCCGCTGTCAGGAAGCCCTGGATGTGCTGAAGGAGGGCCCTATGGATGCATGGGAGGCAGCTGCCCGCATGACCTGGAAGATCAACGCAAAAAACTGGGATGATTTTCCGCCGTCGCAGAAATGGTTCGCCACCGGCGAAGCCTACGAGCATTTCCTTTACCTGTACGAGCAGGGGCTGGTGATCCGCCATTACCGCCCGGACGGGGTGGAGGAGTTTGAACTGGTATAACCGCAGAAATACAATGGCACCGGTTCTTTACACCGCACGAAAAAAATGATAAACTAACGCGATGCATCTGACAGCATCAGAAATATCCCACAGGGGTGCATCACCTGCACCTCTGTTTTTTATCCGGAAGAAGCACCTGCGTGGCCTCTGGCCACCGGAACAATCCACGATCCGGACCGGGTCCGGAAAAACCTGAAGAACTGGAGAAAGACCATGAGCAGTAAGGATTTTATAGAGAAACTGCAGCCCTATGCCACGGAGCTGTACAGCGAAGAAGAAATGAACGCAGTAGAAGAGCATATCCAGACTCATTTCGGGCAGTATGAACACGTCTTTCACGAGGTCATGTCCGAGAGCATCCACCTGGATGTGTGCGTGATCCCTCCGGCGGATGACCGCCCGTATTATACCCTGGTGACCCTGGGCATGGGAGCCCACCGCATGAATGTGCCCGAAGATCTGCGGGGCAAAGGCCTGGAACGGGCAGAGCTGATGATCACCCTGCCTGCGGACTGGCAGATGGCAGGGGGCGATATCCGCTGGGAGTGGCCCGTTCATCTGCTGCGGTCCACCGCGAGACTCCCCATTATGCTTAACACCTGGGTTGGCTGGGGCCATACCGTGGACAACGGCGAGCCCTTCTCCCCGGATACAGAGCTGTGCGCATCCATTCTCGTCTCCCCGCAGCAGGGCTTCAACGAGCTGAATCTGCAGGGAAACTGCTGCATTCTTCCAAACGGCGAAGAAGTAAACTTCTATCATCTCATTCCGATTTACCGCAACGAAATGGAATTCAAAAAAATCTTCGGGGCGGATCTCATGATCGAATATGCCCTGGCGGAGGTTTCCCACGTGGTGGATGAGGACCGTGCCGACGGCTGCGCCGGCTGGCAGGACAGCGAGGTGCTGGAGTCCATTCTGGAAAACATGGACGAGGACGCCCTGCTGGACAGCATAGAAATGCTGCAGGAAATGGAAATGCAATGCCAGGAGATGATGATCGACGACGGCCAGTGGCATCTGGACAACCTCCGGGAAAAGGAGCTGCCGGTGGACGAGCTTAACGCCTACAGCCACATCGCCATCTACCTGCGCTGGTGCATGGAGCACGATCTTCTGAACCAGCGGTTCTTCTTCCGCTTTGTCAACGAGCTGGACGAGGTGAGGGAAAACGGATTCCAGCGGGGAACCGATTTCCGAAAAGTGGTCCGCAGCGTGGAGGACATTAACGGCTGCCTGATCAAGCCGTATTTCAACGAACGGGGCGTGGCCTTTGCAGAGTACTACTACGACCAGAGCAGCAATCACTGCTATCCGGAGGATATCGACGAATACGCCCAGCAGTATATATTGAAGAAATACGGCAGAGAACGTCTGGAGTCCGGCGAATTTCAGGACGAGGAATACCTGTTTGTTCCCTTCGACGAGGAATACTATCAGGGCATGAAAAAGTACATGGACCGGACCTATTACGAATGGATGGCCGCCTATGCAGGCCAGAGCGAAGGACTTCCAAATTAGAGACAGGGCTATGGAGAAAACACCAAAAACAGAACACAATGCAAACAACTCCGCCGGAACAGCCGCCATCGCCGGAGAGAAGCCGCCCGTGCGCTCCGCGGCACCCCCGCACAGCAGCACCCTGGCATACGCCTTCCGGGCCTCCGTTCCGGTGATGGCAGGGTACATCGTCCTGGGCTTCGGCTTCGGGGTCCTGCTGCAGAAAGCAGGCTACTCCTGGATGTGGGCTCTGGTCATGAGCGCCGCCATCTACGCAGGCTCCATGCAGTACGTGGCCGTAGATCTTCTCAGCGCAGGAGCATCCCTGATCACAGCCGCCCTCATGACCCTTATGGTAAACATCCGTCACCTGTTTTACGGAATCACCATGCTGCGTCCCTACCAGGATGCAGGGCGGGCAAAGCCCTATCTGATCTTTGCCCTTACCGACGAGACCTTTTCCCTGGTGTGTTCCCCGGAGCTTCCCGGGGACGCGGACAGAAAGAAGTATTACCTGTACCTGTCCGCCATGAACCAGTGCTACTGGATTTTCGGCAGCGTTCTGGGGGCTGTACTGGGAGAACAGCTGAATTTCAACTCCCTGGGCATTGATTTTTCCATGACCGCCCTGTTTACCGTAATCTTTGTGGAGCAGTGGGAGCAGAGCAAAAATCACATTCCTGCTCTCTGCGGCGTGGGAATCTCCCTGCTGTGCCTGATCCTCTTCGGGCCATCGCGGTTTCTCATTCCCTCCATGCTGCTGATCGCAGCGGCCATGTTCCTTCTCCGGCCCCTGATGGAAAAGGACGAAGTACTGCAGGGGCGGGCAGAGCCCGCGGCGCCGGAGGAACACCGGGACGAAGGGAAAGGAGTGCAGCCATGACGGGACAGATTCATTCCATGCTGCTGGTGGCAGTCATTGCAGCCGTGACCATGGCCATCCGGTTCGCACCCTTTGTGCTGTTTCGCAGAAACACTCCCCAGGCGGTGCTCTATCTGGGCACAGTGCTTCCTTATGCCATCATGGGCATGCTGGTGGTTTACTGCCTGAAAGGCGTTACCCTGTTTGAGGGCAGCCACGGACTTCCGGAGCTGATGGCCATGGTGACCGTAGTGGCCCTGCACAAATGGAAGCACAACACCCTGCTTTCCATTCTTGCAGGAACCCTGCTCTACATGGTGCTTCTGCAGGTTGTATTTGTATAAAAAATACAAAAATCTTGTATACATAACAGAATCCAGCGTGTAAAATGATGGAGACGGCAGCCCCGGGCTGCCCCGAAGAATTGTTAATTTAAAAATGAGATACAGAATTGAGGTAAAGACAAAATGCAGGAAATGAAGCCGATTAAGGAAGGAAAGGTCAGAGAGATCTACGACAACGGAGACAGCCTGATTATGGTTGCAACGGACCGGATCAGCTGCTTTGACGTGATTCTCAACAACCAGGTGACAAAGAAGGGCACCGTGCTGACCCAGATGTCAAAGTTCTGGTTTGATCTGACAAAGGATATTGTGCCGAACCATATGATTTCCGTTGATGTAAAGGATATGCCGGAATTTTTCCGGCAGCCCCGGTTTGACGGCAACAGCATGCTGTGCAGAAAGCTTGAGATGCTTCCGGTGGAGTGCATCGTAAGAGGCTACATCACAGGCAGCGGCTGGGAAAGCTACAAAAAGACCGGTGAGGTCTGCGGCATCCGCCTGCCGGAAGGCCTGAAGGAATCCGACAAGCTGCCGGAACCGATTTACACTCCGTCCACAAAGGCAGAGATCGGCGACCACGACGAAAATATTTCCTACGAGGAGAGCATCGCGTATCTGGAAAAGCGTTTCCCGGGAAAAGGGGAGGAGTACGCTGCAAAGCTGAGAGACCTGACCATTGCTTTATATAAGAAGTGCGCAGAGTACGCCTTAAGCAAAGGCATCATCATTGCCGACACAAAGTTTGAGTTCGGTCTGGACGAAGAAGGCAACATCGTCATCGGAGACGAAATGCTTACGCCGGACAGCTCACGGTTCTGGCCTGCAGAGGGCTATGAGCCGGGCCACGGCCAGCCTTCCTTCGACAAGCAGTTTGCAAGAGACTGGCTCAAGTCCAACGAACACGACTGGACCCTTCCAGAGGACATTGTGGACAAGACCATCGGCAAGTACCTGCAGGCTTACGAGCTCCTGACAGGAAAGCCGTTATAATTCAGATATTCCAGGGGACTGTCCACTGCATTTGCTCAGAGGGGGAAAGCGGTGCGTTCCTCATGAATTTCCGAAACACAGACTAACAGACTATATAAACAACAGACAGCATCCCGCCTGCAGCAATGCGCCGGGGTGCTTTTTTAATGGAAGACACTTTTTTCCGGGGCCGGTTCGTTTTGATCCTGAAACCCGGGGCAGTGTTGCGCATAAAAAACCCTTTTCCGGAGCATATGATACGAAATGATAATCTAAAAGTAGTAGACTATAACCCTAAATAAGTACAATTTTAGTTCCAATGTACTATTGAAAATGTATACAATGGATACTAAAATACAGATAAAAGAAAGGGAACGGAAGGAATCAGAAGAGCCTGGAGGTTCACAGGATCCCGCCCGGTACCCGGTAAAGGGGCATGCGCCCCGGAGTTATATGTAAAAAAGTATAATGTTGAACAATGGTGAGATACAATGGCGTATCGAAGACGGAACCCGGGGCCCGGATTCTGTATTTCGGATACGCTTTTATCTTAGCCGGCACCTTAAGGAGGAAACAGAAATGGGAGACAACGCACAGGTAATCAAGGATCTGGAAAGGGTCATCGGACTGATCAAGACAGACAACAAGGACATTCCTGCAGAAGAAAAAAAGAAGATGGTGGCAGAAACCATCGATTATTTTGATAACTATGTAAGCCCGGGCTGGCTGAAGTACAGAAAGTCCGTATCCGATGACTCCGAAGGAGGCGCGATTCTTGAATGGTGGGATGAAGGCGCTTACTGCTACGGCCTCAACGATGAAAAGTTCATCGACTGCCTCGGCGGCTTCGGTATTTATACCTGCGGTCACAGAAACCCGGAAATCATGGATGTGGTAAGGGCACAGCTGGATCATCAGGCCCTTCATTCACAGGAGCTGCTGGATCCGCTGAGAGGATATCTTGCAAAGGCTCTGGCTGACATTACACCGGGAGACCTGCAGCAGTGCTTCTTTACAAACGGCGGCGCCGAAGCAGTAGAAATGGCCCTGAAGCTTGCCCGTATCGCCACCGGCGGCAGATGGTACATCTCCACCGTAGG
>JBJFFZ010000132.1:0-2157 GCA_051892195.1 Anaerovoracaceae bacterium | reverse complement strand
AAGGGCGAAAAGCTCAAGGCAGGACTCCAGAAGATGGCAGACAAGTATCCGGAAATCATTCAGGAGGTCCGCGGTACGGGCCTGATGCTGGCAGTGGAATACAACACTTCCGACCTGGGCTATGAAGTATCCAAGGGACTCTTCAAGAGAAGAGTCATGACAGCAGGAACGCTGGTCAATGCAAAGACCATCCGCTTCGAGCCGACCGCCATGCTGTCCGACCAGGACATCGAAGACGTAATCACCCGTCTCGACGAATCTCTGGCAGAGGTAAAGGCAGCACAGAATCTGTAATGAATTCTCACTCTTCAGAGGTCAGGGCTGCTTTTGCAGCGGCCCGGCCGCTGATACATAAAAACAATTTTATTCGATATTGGTAAGTGCAATGGGGCACGCAGAACACGCTGGATTCTGTGTGCCCTTTTTGTAAAAAGTGTTGCGAAGGCACAGCCCGAAGCTGTGCAGGAAAGGAGGGCGGTATATGTCAAACGGACTGATTGCCATCATCATCGTACTTGCGGTTATCGCAGGAGCTATTATTACCAGACGGTGTACAGAATGCCTTCTGGCAGGATCCCTGGCAGGGACCATCGTATTATACGGAAAAGATTTTGCAGTAGAGTGGTGCAACCTTCTGCAGCAGGTTGTGGCAGACAACGCCTGGCTGTGGCTGGTGTGCGGACTGTTCGGAAGTCTGGTGGCGCTGCTGACCGTTTCAAAGGGGACCCTGGGCTTCGGAAAGATCATTTTAAAGATCTGCAACTCCCAGAGAAAGTCGCTCTTTGCCACATTTATCATGGGGATTCTCATCTTTATCGATGACTACCTCAACGTTCTGTCCATCGGGGCATGTATGAAGCGCCTGTATGATGAGCGGAAGCTGCCGAGAGAATCTCTGGCCTACGTGCTGGATTCCACGGGGGCTCCGGTATGCGTGCTCCTGCCTCTGTCCACATGGGCCGTGTTCTACGCCAGCCTTTTCTATGAACAGGACGCTGTGTCCAGTGTCTATGCCGACGGAATCACCGCATACATCCATGCCATTCCGTACTGCTTCTATCCGATTATCGCTCTGTGCATCGTAGCGCTGTTCTGTGCAGGCATTATGCCGAAGATCGGCGCCATGAAGAAGGCATATCAGCGTGTGGAAGAAACAGGCATGACCTACAGCGAAGCCAGCAGAAAGTTCAACCACGATGAGTATGAAGGTCAGGAACAGGACGGAAACATCTGGAACTTCCTGATTCCGATGATCGTTCTTGTAGTCATTTCTGCCATCACAGGTGAAATCCTTCTGGGGGTTCTGGGGGCTCTGGTCGTATGTCTCATCATGTATGTGCCGAGAAAGATCATCACAATGGAAGAGTTCTTCAACCAGACCGTCAGCGGTTTCGGAGGAATGCTTGCGATTTTCTTCCTGCTCACAGGAGCATTTATCCTGAAGGAAGTATGCGCCGAAATGGGCATGACGGAATGGCTCATCGATCTGGCATCACCGATTATCACACCGGCTGTTTTCCCTGCTATCGCATTCCTGATTCTGGGGGGCGTTGCCTTTATTACAGGCTCTGACTGGGGAATGTCCGCCGTTGTTATTCCGATCTTTGTTCCGCTGGGCGCAGCCATCGGATCACCGCTTCTGCTGGTGATGGCAGCCATCATTTCCGGCGGTACCTTCGGAAGCCATGCATGCTTCTACGCAGACGCTACGGTTCTCTCATCCCAGAGCTCCGGCATCGACAACATGGAGCACGCAATGACCCAGCTGCCGTATGTAGCGATTACAGCAGTCCTCGCCTTTGGGGCCTTTATGGCGGCAGGATTCATGATGACATAAACGTCCGGAAAAACAGGCATCTCCTGCCGGCATGTCCGCCGGCGGGCCGGCGCCTTTGATAAAATATTATTTGAAAAGTTATTAATGTAAAGAAACAGGAGATTAGAATTATGAAGCTTTGTAAATTGTATATTGACGGAGAATGGAAGGAAAGCAGCAGCGGAGCAAAGGTGGAGACGCTCAATCCAGCCACCGGTGAGGTTCTGGCGGAAGTGACCCAGGCTACGGAGGAGGATGTGAATGCAGCCGTTGCTGCTGCAAAGAAGTCCTTCTATGAGACAAGAGAGTGGAGGGACATGGATTCCCAGACCAGAAGCGAC